>SXJQ01000298.1 GCA_005779345.1 Actinomycetota bacterium | reverse complement strand
GCGGTGAGCGCCTGATCGTCGTGCACGGCAAGGGTTCGCTCATCGCCAAGATGGCGGGTGACTCGTGGCAACAACACGCCACGCTGCGACTGCTCCACGGCCTTCAGCACACAACGAGCGGGACACCGCTGCTGTTCATGGGCGGCGAGTTCGGGCAACGACGCGAGTGGGATCACGACGCGAGCCTCGACTGGCATCTCCTCGACGATCCTGCCCACGCCGGCAACGCCCGTTGGCTGAGCGATCTCAACCGCCTCGGGCGCGAACACCCGGCCTTGCACGTGTGGGATCACGACCAGCGCGGCTTCGAGTGGATCGACTGCACCGATGCGGAGCACAGCGTGTTCGTGTGGTGTCGCCGCTCCCCCGACGACCGCGACACGCTCGTGGTCGTCGCGAACGCGACGCCGGTCCCGCGCTCGGGATATCGCATCGGCCTCCCACACCCGGGGTCATGGCGTCTGCTCGCCAACAGCGACGCCCACGACTTCGGCGGCAGCGGCCACGAGGTCGGGGCCGTGATCGACGGGTCGGATGCGCCGTGGCAGGGTCGGCCGTGGTCGGCGACGACAACGCTGCCCCCGCTCGCACTCCTCGTCTACGGTCGGATCCCGTGAACGCGCGACGCGGTGAGCGCCTGATCGTCGTGCACGGGCACGCCTATCAGCCGCCCCGCGAAGACCCTTGGTCGGGCGAGGTTCCGCTCGAGGCGTCGGCGGCACCGTTCCACGACTGGAACGAACGCATTCTCACCGAGTGCTACGCACCGAATACCCACGCGCGCGTGCTCGATGCGACGGGCGCGGTGGTCGGGGAACGCAACAACTACGAACATGTGAGTTTCGATCTCGCGCCGACACTCGCGCGTTGGCTGCGCGCCACCGCGCCGACGGTGCACGATGCGATCGTCGCGGCCGACCGCGCCGGACACGCGCGCGTCGGGCACGGCCCCGCGATCGCGCATCCAGGGTCGCACGCGATCCTGCCGCTGGCCACGGCCGCCGAACGCGATCTACTCGTTGCCTGGGGCGTCGCCGAGTTCGTCGCGCGGTTCGGGCGCCGGCCCGAAGGAATGTGGCTGCCCGAGACGGCGGTCGACCTCGCAACACTCGAGACACTCGCGGCGCACCGGATCGCGTTCACGATCCTCGCCCCGCACCAACTCGCGTTGGTGCGCTCCGGGCCCGACGAACCCTGGTCGAGCGACATCGATCATGATCTGCCGTACCGGATCGCGTTGCCCTCGGGCGCCACGATGATCGTGCTCACCTACGACGGAGCACTGTCGACCGCGATCGCGTTCGACGGGCTCTTACACGACGGTCGCGACCTCGCCGCGCGCCTCGTCTCCGTCGCCGAGTCGGCGCGCGCGGTCGTCGCAGCAGCGACCGACTTCGAGACCTATGGCCATCATCACCGGTTCGGCGAGATGGCGCTCGCGGCGACGTTCGACGTGATCGCGGCAACTCCTGGAGTGCGGCTCGCGACAGCGGCCGAAGCCGCGCTCACGATCGCGCCGCACGAAGCGCTGCTCGCAGAACGCACCGCATGGAGCTGCGCGCACGGCATCGAACGCTGGCGGTCCGATTGCAGTTGCCGCATGGATCCGAACGCGGGCGACCAACAATGGCGGACCCCGCTCCGCCGCGGCCTCGACTGGCTGCGCGACACGATCATGCAACTCCCCGAGCTGGCGTCGGATCTCGCCGACCCCTCGCAGGCGCGTTCCCGCTGGGTCGACGTGCTCGTCGATCCGACTGCCATTGGTGCGTTCGACGCCGCGTTCGTGACGGGCACCCCCGATCGCGCGCACGCGTGGCTCGCGCTCCAGGAACACCTGTTGATGATGATGTCGAGCTGCGGTTGGTTCTTCGACGATGCCGCGGGCCTCGAGACCCGGATCGTGCTCCGCCACGCGGCTCGCGCCATCGAGCTGGTTCGCGCGCTCGACGGCCCCGATCTCGAGGCGGGTCTCGTCGAACACCTCGGCGCGATGCGCAGCCAGGCCCGACCCGACCTCGACGACGGCACGGCGATCTGGCGCGCCGCTACCGCCTGACGGCCTTCAGATCGACCAGGGCGCCCACGCGACGAGGCCGAGGTCGAGCCACGACTCGAGGTCGGGATGGTGCGGAACGACGCGTACCGCGAACCCGAACGCGCCGCCTCGCTCGCAGGGGACCGAGCCGACCCACTGGTGCTCGCCGTCGACGGCCGCGCCGTCGAGTTGCATCGGTGCGACGGTCACCGATCGCAGCTCGCCGTCGGGGTCGACGGCACCGTGCACGATCTCGACCGCGATCTCGTGCGGTTCGAGGGCGCCGGTGGCGACGCGGGCGCGCACGTCGAGCGCGCTACCGAGCGACGGATCGTGCTCGTCGGCCTCGGCGCCCAGCAGCGACACGCCCGACCACAACGAGCAGACACGGTTGCGCCACGCCGCGAGCTCACGCGCTCGTGCGCGCGACTCGGCGCTCATCGCCGCGTGGCGGGCGGCGAGCGGTTCGTAGTACCGCTCGACGTAGTCGCGCACCATCCGGTCGGCCGAGACGCGCGGTCCCAGCGTCGCGAGCGAGGCCCTCACGCGTGTCAACCATGCGTGCGGCGGTGACGCGGCATCACGGTCGTAGAACAGCGGCACGATGTCGCGTTCGAGCAACTCGTAGAGCCACTCGGCCTCGGCGTCGTCGCGCGTCTCGGCGTCGCCGACCCAGTCCGACGACGGGATCGCCCAACCGATCCCCGGTTCGTACCACTCGTCCCACCAGCCGTCGAGCACGGAGCAGTTGAGCCCGCCGTTCAGCGCTGCCTTCATGCCGCTCGTCCCGCAGGCTTCCATCGGACGCAACGGGGTGTTGAGCCACACGTCGCAGCCCTGGGTGAGCATGCGCCCCGCGTCGATGTCGTAGTCCTCGAGGAACACGACGCGTTCGCGCAGCTCGGGGTCGTCGGCGAGCGCGGCGATCGCGCGCAGGTATTCCTTGCCCGGCTCGTCGGCGGGGTGCGCCGTCCCGGCGAAGAGGAGTTGCACCGGGCGGTCGGCGTCGCTGACGAGCAGGCGGAGCCGATCGAGGTCGCGGAGCAGCAACGTCGCGCGCTTGTACGTGGCGAAGCGACGCGCGAAACCGATCGTGAGTGCGTTCGGGTCGAGGATGTCGTCGCACCAACCTGCCGCCGACGCACGACCCCGCCGACGTTCGGTCGCGCTGCGCACGCGAGCGCGCGCGAACCCGACGAGCCGGGCGCGCGCGGCCGTGCGCACTGCCCAGAGCTGCTCGTCGGGGATCCCGAGCGCAGCGGTCCATCGATCCATCGAGGCCTCGGGCCAGTCTTCGCCGACGGTGCCGTCGAGGAGGGCGTCCATCTCGTCGCCGGCCCAGGTGCGTCCGTGCACGCCGTTGGTGACCGCGCCGATCGGCACCTCGTCGGTGGGGATTCCCGGCCACAGGTCGGCGAACATCCGCCGGCTCACCCCGCCGTGCAGTTGCGACACGCCGCACGCGGCGCCGGCGAGGCGGAGGCTCATCGCCGCGAGGTTGAACACCTCGGGGTCGCCGCCGGGCTCCCGACCGAGGTCCATCAGCTCGTCGAGCGGCTTGTCGACGGCTTCGCACCACCACGAGAAGTACTTCTCGATCAGCGAACGGTCGAAGCGATCGATGCCCGCGGGAACCGGCGTGTGCGTGGTGAACAGCAACGACGGACGGACGGCCTCGACCGCTTCGTCGAAGGTCAGGTGTTCGCGGCCCATGAGGTCGCGGATGCGCTCGAGCGCGAGGAACCCCGCGTGCCCCTCGTTGAGGTGGAAGACGTCGGGGTCGAGCCCGAGCGCGGCGAGGGCGCGATAACCACCGATGCCGAGCAGCACCTCCTGGCGGATGCGTTCCTCGGAGCCGCCGCCGTACAGCCGGTCGGTGACGAGCTGGTCGGGGCCCGCGTTCCCGTCGACCTCGGTGTCGAGCAGGAAGAGGTTGATCCGGTCGACCGACACCTTCCAGAGCGCGGCCTGCACGGGCACGCCCGCGAGGTCGACCGTGACCCGCACGCCGTCGACGGGCTCCATCGCCATCGTCGCGGGATGCAGGCGCGGGAACCGCTCGATCTGACGCCCCGCGTTGTCGAGCTGCTGGCGGAAGTAGCCGTGCCGGTAGAAGAGGCCGACGCCGGTGAGCGGCACGCCGAGATCGTCGGCCGCCTTCAGGTGATCGCCCGCGAGGATGCCGAGGCCGCCCGAATACTGCGGAACCGAGGCGGCGAGGCCGTACTCGGGCGAGAAGTACGCGACCGACCGCAACGGGGAGTCGGGACGCCCCTGGAACCAGCGAGGACGGTCGCGGTCGCGCCGCACATCGGCGAGGACCTGCTCGGCCCGAGCGACGAACACGGGGTCGGCAGCGAGGGCATCGAGGCGCGCTTGGGGCGCGCGACCCAGCACGCCGATCGGGTCGAGGCCCTCGACGTCGACGGCGTGCGGGTCGATCTCGCGGAACAGCGCGCGGACGCGCGGATCGTGGATCCAGCCGACGTCGCGCGTGAGTTCGCGCAGGACGCGCAGGGACTCCGGCAGGCGGAGGACGACGGTGAAGGTGCGTTGCGCTCTGATCGTTGCCACCGTAGGACAGGCCGGTGCTGCGCCCGGGTAGCGGGCGACAGCGTTCACGCGAAACTGATCGGACGCCTCCGGCTTGCACTTGACCCGCCGCCTCCGGCTTGCACTTGACCCGCCGCCTCCGGCTCGCACTTGACCCGCCGCTTCCGACGGAATCCGCGCCGCGGCCGTGTCGTAGCATCGCTCCCGGAGGGGTGCGAGAGCGGCCGAATCGGATGGTCTCGAAAACCATTGTGGGGCAACCCACCCTGGGTTCAAATCCCAGTCCCTCCGCTCGTTCGGGCCCCGGTCACCGCGCCGGGGCCCACCCGCGCCCCCCAAGCCCCATTCCGGCGTCGTCGGGCGCCCGTCGGGGCGCCCTGACGACGCCGGTTGGGGATGGGGGGGGGTCAGGTGGTGGGGAGGTCGAGGCGGCGGTGGATGTCGCGGGCGGCGAGCGCGGTCGTGCGGTTGAACGCGAAGAAGTGCAGCCCGGGGACGCCGCCGGCGATCAGCTCCTCGCAGAGCCGGGTTGCGGCGTCGACGCCCGCGGCGAGCACGGCCTCGGCGCCCCGCTCGTCGGCCGCGCGCAGGATCTCGGCGAGCCAGCCGGGGAACTCGCTCCCTTGGAGTTGGGCCATGCGCTCGATCGAGGCGATGCTCGTCGCCGGCATGATCCCGGGGATCACCGGCTTCGTGCAGCCGAGCGCGGCGAGCGACTCGACCAACTCGAAGTAGTGATGGGCCTCGAAGAAGAACTGGGTGATCGCGAAGTCCGCGAGTTCGAGCTTGGCGGCGGTGTGCTCACGATCGGCTGCGACCGACGCGGAACGCGGGTGCGGTTCGGGGTGCGCGGCCACCCCGATCGAGAAGTCGCCGACGCCACGAATCAACTCGACGAGTTCGGAGGCGTGCGTGAGTTCGCCGGGCGGACCGTCGTAGCCCTGTGGCGGGTCGCCGCCGAGCGCCAGGATGTTCTCGACCACCCCGCTGTCGCGGTACTGCACCACGAGTTCTTCGAGCGCTGCCCGCGTGTGCGCCGCGCAGGTGAGGTGCGCCATCGTGGTCACCCCCCGCTCCCGGTTGAGCCGGATCACGATGTCGCGGGTCGTGTCGCGGGTCGATCCCCCGGCGCCAGAGGTGACCGAGAAGTACGACGGGTGCAGCGGCACGAGTTCGTCGAGCGTCGACCAGAACTGTGCCTCGGCCTCGGCCGTGCGCGGCGGGGAGAACTCGAAGCTGTAGCTCGGGCCGGCCGCCAGGATGTCGTGGATCTTCGCCATGGAGTGTCGAAGGGTACCGGTCAGACCCCGGGACGAACACTCCGAAACCGTCGCAACCGCAACGAGTTCGTGACAACGAACACAGAACTCGCACCCATCGCGCCGGCCGCGATCATGGGGTCGAGCAGCCCCGCCGCCGCGAGCGGGATCGCCGCGACGTTGTAGGCGAACGCCCAGAAGAGGTTGCCCTTGATCGTCGTGAACGTGCGCCGGGCGAGCGAGAGCGCGTCGACCGCGGCCCGGAGGTCGCCCGACACGAGTGTGAGGTCGCCCGCCTCGATCGCGACGTCGGTGCCGGTCCCGATCGCGATGCCGAGGTCCGCGAGCGCGAGCGCGGGTGCGTCGTTGACGCCGTCGCCGACCACGGCGACGCGCCGGCCATCCGACTGCAACCGCGCGACGACGTCGGCCTTGCCGGCCGGCAGCACCCCCGCGATGACCTCGTCGATGCCGACGGCCGCGGCGACCTGTTCGGCCGCCGCACGCTGGTCGCCGGTCACCATGACGACCCGCAGGCCCAACGCGTGGAGTTCGGCGATCGCCCGACGTGACGACTCCTTGATCGTGTCCTCGATCACGAATGCGCCCTGCACCGATCCGCCCCACGACGCCGCGACGATGGTCGACCCGCGCGCTTCGGCCTCGGGGACGAGCCCCGGTGTTGCTCGCCCCACCGTGACCTCGACGCCGTCGACGACGGCGCGCACGCCGACCCCGGCCGTGCTCGTGACCGACTCGGCGACCGTGAGGGTCGCGCCGCGCTCGCGCGCGCCGGAGGCGATCGCCCGAGCGATCGGGTGCTCCGACGCGTCTTCGACACTGCCGACGAGCCGCAGCAGTTCGCGCTCGTCGACCCGTCGGCTCCCATCATTCGGGTCGCGCACGACGACGTCGGCGAGGC
>SXJQ01000297.1 GCA_005779345.1 Actinomycetota bacterium | reverse complement strand
GGCGGGACGCCGCTGGGGGGAAGAGGCGGGATGCCGCTGGGGGGAATCGGCGGGACGCCGATCGGGGCGCTCGACGGCTCGCCTCCGGTGTTCGTCGACGGACGGGGATCGATCCGCGATCACGTCGCCGGCGTCGAGATCGGTTGGGCGATCAGCAGCGAGGAACGTTTCCACGATCCGCTGGTCGATCCCGCGGTACGACAACCGCCGCCCGACGGCGCGGTCGTCGAGACGTCGCTGCGGGTCTCGGGGGGCGATGCCGTGCACCGCGTCTTCGGCGCGGGCGCGGGGGTCACGGTCGTCGAGATCGAGAACGCTTCACCGGCCGCGTTCGCGGTCTCGATCGTGGTTTCCGATCTTGCCGCAGTCGCGGTACAGGCCGCCCGACCACCGGCGCGTTGGTGTGCCGGTGCGGGCCTCGACGCTGTGCGCGCTCGGCTCGTCCGCGACGACACGCACGCGGGCGTGTCGGCCGCACGCGGCGCGGGGGCGCTCGTCTGGCCGGTCGCGCACCGCACGACGCTGCGCCTCGCGGTGACGACCCGCGGTCCGCGCGAGATCGCACGCGTCGGCGCCACACTGCCCCCGCTCGACGCGCTGCCCCCGCTCGACCGGGTACGACGATCGGGGCAGGCACAGCTCGATCGCGGGTTCCGGGTCGAGATCGACGACCGGGTCGTGCAGGCCGCGGTCGATGCCGCGCGGGTCGCGGTGCTCGTCCGCGCGTCGGAACCCGAACCCGAACCGGCGCTCGTCGCCGCGCTCGAGGACTGGGGCTTCGACGCGGAGGCCGCGATCGCCTGGGGCGCGCTCGGGTTCCGCGGCCGCCGACGAGCGGCCCGCCGCCCCGACGACCCGGTCGCGGCCTGGCTCGCGGCGAAGGCGCTGCTCGACGCCGGAGTCGCAGCAGCCGGCGCGCACGCGCGCTTCCTCGTGGCGCTGCGCGCTGCGCTCGTCGACGAACGGCTCGACGGCATCGACCTCTTCGCCGGATTCCCGTCGGAGTGGCTCGGCCTCGGGATCGCGATGCATCGTGCGCCGCTGCGGCGCGGCGAGGTCTCGGCAGCGTTGCGTTGGCACGGCGATCGCCCCGCGCTGCTCTGGGACAACCCCGACGGCCTGATGCTGCGTGCGAGCCGTCTCGCGCCCGGTTGGTCCACGACCGATCTCGCCGGCGACGCGCTCCTCCCGGCCGTGCCGATCGAACTGCTCGCGTTCGCTGCTCCGGCGACGCGCAGATCCGACTCGGAGCCGATCGAACCGCCGCACAGCTTCAGCTGACGGGTCGCGCCGCCCCCTGCCGCGACCGCGACGGCAGAACCGCAGTTCGGTCGCCGCAATCTTGCCGAAACCTTGCCGCGCCCCGCTGTTCACGGTCGGCACACGGACGGGCAACACGCCGCTCGTACGTTGGCCTGGTCCAGCGGGGGAAGCAGCAGTTCTCGAGCGCCGCCGCCGGATGCGTTGCGACAACGGCGTCGCAGTCCACTGTTGGTTCCTCATACTGGGAGGTGACACTGTGCGTCTTCGCACAGGAGTACGCAGAGCAGCCGTTGTCGGAGGGCTCGCGACCGCTGCGGTCGTGGTCCCGGCGACGGTTGCGTTCGCTCAAGATGCTGCGCCGGTGTACGACGGGACCTACATCCCGACGAACACCGACCTCGGCATCAGCCTGAACCTGTTCTTCGTGATGGTCGGCGCGGCCCTCGTGGTCTTCATGCAGGCCGGCTTCGCACTCGTCGAGACCGGCATGTGTCGCAAGAAGCACGCGGCGCACGTGGTCTCGACGAACTTCGCGATCTTCGGCCTCGGATTCGTCGGGTTCTTTCTCGTCGGGTTCCCGCTGATGTTCGGTGCATTCAGCTACCCGGGCTACTTCGGGCTCGACGAGGCCCTCGGCACGACCAAGCTCGCACTGGGCGACTGGACGTTCGCGTGGTGGGGTGGCTGGAGTTGGGCGACGAACATGGACGCAGCGAAGCTCGCGCCCGTGGCCGCGTTCTTCCTTTACATGGTCGCGTTCATGGACACGACCGCCACCATCCCGACCGGTGCCATGGCCGAGCGATGGAAGTGGAAGGCGTTCGTCGGCTGGGGCCTGTTTTGCGGCGCGATCTTCTACCCGCTGTTCGGCGCCTGGACGTGGGGCGGCGGCTGGTTGAACCAGCTCGGCAACAACCTCGAGCTCGGCTTCGGCTACGTCGACTTCGCCGGCTCCGGCGTGGTGCACGGCATGGGTGGCATCGCGGCGCTCGCGGGTGCGATCGTCCTCGGACCTCGAATCGGCAAGTACGACAAGGACGGCAAGCCGCGCTCGATGCCCGGCCACAACCTGCCGATGGCGATGCTCGGCACGTTCATCCTGCTGTTCGGATGGTTCGGCTTCAACGCCATGTCGACGTTCGCTGCCACCGATGTGCGCTTCGCTGTCGCGGCCGTGAACACCGGTATCGCAGCGGCCTTCGGCTCGGTCGCGGCGATGTTCTACGTGATGAAGCGCAAGGGCTTCGAGAAGCCCGACCCCGGCATGATGATCAACGGCATGCTTGCCGGTCTCGTGGCAATCACGGCGCCCTGCGCGTTCGTGGAGCCTTGGGCGGCGGTCGTGATCGGTGTGCTCGCAGCGGTGATCGTGATCGAGTCGATCATCTTCTTCGAGAAGAAGGGCATCGACGACCCGGTCGGTGCGATCTCGGTGCACGGCGTCGGCGGCATCTTCGGCGTGTTGTGCATCGGCATCTTCTCGAGCGGGAAGTACGGCGCCGGCTGGAACCTGACGACCGAGGGCAGCGCGGCCTCGGCATCGGGGGTCACCGGGATCCTGTACGACACGAGCCTGGGCTTCAAGCAGCTGATCGCTCAGTCGATCGGTGCGCTCACCATCATCTTCATCATGGGGGGTCTCGCCTTTGCCTTCTTCAAGATCCAGAACGCCTTGATGAAGGGCGGTATCCGTCCTCCGGAGTCGGAGGAGCTCGAAGGTCTCGACACGATCGAGATGGGTGTCATCGCGTATCCCGAAGACGAGCTGATCGGGGTTTCGGAGTACACCCCTGCTGTGACGCTCTGATCGGATCCATTCGGATACTCGAGGCAACGGAGGGGGTCCGGTCGGCCGGCCGGCCCCCTCTGGCTCGGGGTTCGTTGCTCGTTGCTCGTTGCTCGTGCTGACTCCGCTTTTTCTCGTACCGACTCAGGGGTGAATGCAACAGCCATGGACATCAACGGCGTGTTGTTCGACATTCTCGTGGTGCTCGTCGCCGCGAAGGTCGCGGCGGAGATCGCGGACCGCATCGGGTTGCCGGCGGTCGTCGGCGAGATCGTGGCCGGCGTGCTGATCGGTCCGTCGGTGCTCCGGCTCGTGGAGCCGAACGACGTGCTCGCCACGCTCGCCGAGTTGGGCGTGATCCTCCTCCTGCTCGACGTCGGGATGGAGATGGACCTCGCCGATCTCGGCAAGGTCGGTCGGGCCGCGATCGGCGTCGCGACCGTTGGCGTCATCGTCCCGTTCGGCGCCGGGATCGGCGGGTCGCTCGCGCTCGGGCTCGACTTGCAAGAGGCCGTGTTCCTCGGCGCAGCGTTGACGGCGACCTCGGTGGGCATCACGGCGCGCGTGTTCGGTGACCTGCGTGCCCTCGCCACGGTCGAAGCGCGCACGGTCCTCGGCGCCGCCGTCGCCGACGACGTGATGGGCCTCCTGATCCTCACCGTCGTCACCCGAGTGGTCACCGAAGGCTCGGTGTCGGTGCTCGGGGTCGTTCAACTGACGGTGCTCGCCGTCGGGTTCTTGGTGGTCGCGACGATCCTCGGGTTGCGGTTCGCTCCGCCGTTGTTCCGCATGGTCGCCCGCCGCAGCCGCTCGAACGGCACGCTCGTCGCGATGGCGCTCGCGTTCACGCTCGCACTGTCGGAGGTCGCGCACCTGGTACAACTCGCGCCGATCATCGGTGCGTTCGTCGCCGGTCTCGCGCTGGCTCGCACGGGCCCGTCCGAACGCATCCGACGCGAGCTGGCACCGATCGGGCACCTGTTCATCCCGGTGTTCTTCCTCCAGATCGGCATCGACGCCGACATCGGCGAGTTCGCGAAGCCCGAGGCGCTCGGCCTGGCGGCTGTCTTGTTGGTGATCGCCGTCGTCGGCAAGCTGGTGGCCTCGGCGGGATTGTTCGGATCACCCGGCGACCGACTGCTCGTCGGGATCGGCATGGTGCCGCGCGGTGAGGTCGGACTGATCTTCGCGACGCTCGGGCTGCGCGAAGGCGTGTTCGGTGACGACGTCTACGCCTCGCTCCTGATCGTGGTCCTCGTGACGACGCTCGCGACACCGCCCGCGCTGCGGTGGCGCCTCAACAAGCTGCGCGCCGGGAGCGACGAAGGCGACGGAGGTTCCCTGATCGGCGCGGTCGAGGCGGCGCGACGCGCCGGGACCGAATCGCTGTCGGATCACGACCTCGCCAAGATGCGCGAGGTCGCGCCCGGCGTCCGCAAGCTCGACGCGGCGACGCAACAGGCGTTGCTCGGCCTCGTGGTCGCGGGCAACGAGCGGTCGTGGCGGATGTTGACGGTCACGGGTGTGCTCGACCGCGCGCTCCCCGAGCTCGCCGAGGTGTTCGACGACGCGGGCCACGAGTCGTTCGCCGACCCCCTCGTCGCGTTCCGATGGCCGCGCGTCCAACGCCTGCGCGAAGAGGGCACGATCGACCCGGTGCTGTTGCTGGCCGCTCTCGCGCTCGACGCGACGGGGAACACCGACCACGACGCCGTCGGAGTCGCTCTCGCGACGGGCGAACGCCTCGGACTCCCCGCGGCCGACCTCGCTGCGCTCGGCTCGCTCGTGGGCGACACCGAGTTGCTCGCGGGCGGTGCACGCCGTCCTGACGGGCTCGGCGAGGAGCCGGTGCAGACGCTCGCCGCGCACCTGGGCTCGGCCGAGCGGGTGGATCGTCTCGCCCGCCTGACGATCGCCGGGGGCGAACTCGACGAATGGGAGTGCGAACGCATCGAGGCGCTCGCCGGACTCGTCGGCGAGGTGCTCGCGGCGGAGGAGACCGAGGGCACCGCTTCGGTGCTCGACCTCGAGCGACGGCGGGCGGATGCGCTCGGCCTGCTCGGGAGTCCCAGCGAGGCGGAGTCGCTCCGATTGGTGCACGAAGCGCCGCGTGCCTACCTGCTGCGTAACGACGCGGCGACAGTCGCTCGGCACGCGACGCGTCGGGCCCAGCCCGTCGGGCGTTCCGAGGTGCGGGTCTTCGTCGACCCCGTTGACGCCGCCGACCGGACCCGCCCGACCGACGCGACTGGCGCGGCCGACGGGTCGGACGCGGGCGGACAGGAATGGCGCGTCGAGTTCGTGGCGCGCGACCGGCTCGGCCTGCTCGCGCGGGAGGCCCGCGCGCTCTCGGAGTTCCGTGCTGATGTGCTCGACGCGACGGTCGTGACCTGGCCCGGGGGGCGAGCACTGTCGTCGTTCCGCGTTCGTTCGAGTGCCGCACCCGACGGCAACGCACTCGCGGCGCGGATGCGCGAGCTGCTGATCCTGCCACTCGCCGCGGCGCCGACCGACGAGCTCGAGCTGGCATTCGACGACCACGGCTCGCCCTGGCACACGCGCTGTACTGCGCGCGGACCGAACCGTCTCGGCGTGCTCGCGGCCGTCACCACCGCGTTCGCGGTGGCAGGTGCGAGCGTGCACAGCGCGACGATCTCGGGAGACTCCGACCGCGTCAACGACGTGTTCGAGCTCACGAACAGCCGAGGTGCGAAACTCGACGAACGCGTGAAGCGTCGGATCGTCTCCGCGCTCCGCGACGGGTCCGTTCGAGCCGCCCGCGGCCCCCGCGTCCGCGCCACCCGCTGAACCCCACCAACCGGCGTCGTCGCCGCGGCCTCTGTGCGTACCGACGACGCCGGTATGGAGGTTTGCGGGGTGAACCCCCCGAACCGGCGTCGTCGCCGCGGCCTCCATGCGCACCGACGACGCCGGTTGCGTGGTTGGGGGGATGGATCAGAGGGTGAAGCCGACGTCGGCGAAGTACTCGAGCGCTTCGGGGGTGGCGAAGGGGTGCACGGAGTCGGGTTCGAGGACCGGCGCCGACCGTTGCTCCCCGGCGAGGCCGCTCGCCGCGGCGTCGCACGACGCACTCGGCGGGTCGACCGCCACGTCGAGGTCGAAACCGATCTCGGGGTCGGAGACGTCGAGCAGCAACGTGCGCCCGAGGTTCTCGGCTCGTCGGTCGCGCTCGGTGAAGAACCACGTGTCGCCCGCCGTGCCGGGCCCGTGCGCCGGCGCGCCGAGGAACCGCCATTCGAGGAAGCGCAGCACCGACGTGTGGTCGTAGAGGCGGTGTGACGCGAAGCCCGGCCGCACCCGGGGCGACGCGAGGATCGCCGGGACGCGAAAGCCGGCCTGGGAGAAGTCCTCGGCGTCGGTCGTGCTCGCGCGATCGTCGGCGAGGTGCGGCGGCGCGAGGTGGTCGAAGAAACCACCCCACTCGTCGTACACGAGCACGAACAGCCCGCGCTCCCAATGCGGCGACCGCGCGAACGCGGCGAACGCATCGCGGACGAACCGCTGACCGGCGCGGATGTCGCCGTGTGGGTGGTCGTCGCTGCGGTTGCCACCGTTGAAGGCCGGATCCACGTAGCTCACCTGGGGGAGGTTCCCTGTCGCGCAATCCTCGTAGTACGCGTCGATGCTGCGTACGTAGGGCAGCACCCGCGGACCGAAGAGGAGCGCGGGCGGAAGATCCGCGGCGTAGTCCGCGACGCTGACCCCCGCGCGACCGAGGCGGTCGTAGATGGAATCCCACTGGAACCCACCCTCGGCGACGGGGAGGTAGTTCGTCTTGTTGCCGCCCGACTGGCCCGACAGGAGATACTCCCGGTTCGGGTAGGTGGGTCCGAGCAGCGACGCGTGCCATCGGTCGCAGATCGTGAAGCGGTACGCGAGCTCCCGATACACCGGAAGATCCGACGCGCGGTAGTACGAGAGCGCGAAGTCGTCGTTGCCCGAACCCGCCGCGACGAAGCCGCGGTCGCGCTGGGCTCGACCGGCGTTCCAGCCGTGCCCGGGGTCGGGGTGCCCACAGCCCCGGTAGGGGTCGATCCCTGCTGCGTTGATCGTGAAGTGACGGGTGTGGTGCAAGACGCCGTTCGCGTCGGGATAGGCCTGGTGTTGGCGACCGCGCGTGAAAAACCGCCAGCCGTACCGCGACTTGCCACGCGCTCGGTACCCGCGGTCGCGGCTCAGCCAACCGAGGTAGGAGTCGTACGAACGGTTCTCCATCATCAGCACGACGACGTGATCGATGCCGCTGTCGCCGGGCAGGGCATCGAGCACCGTGCGCTGCGCGGCGAGGCCCGAGAGCGCGTCGGCGCGCTCGCCGCCGAGCAGCGTCGGCCCGACCGCGGCCGCGCCCAACGCCCCCGCCGACACCTGCAGGAACCTCCGACGATCCATGCCCATCGCCCGCCCTCCGCCTCGTCGTCGATCGCTGCTGTCGGGACGCGCCCGTCAGCGCACCGCCTGAATGGTGCCCGATTCGTCACGAACCTGCCAATGGACGACCGGTCCCTTGTCGTCGACGCGCCCGTGCTCGGTGCGCTTCTGGGCCCGGCCCGCGCAGGTGAACGACCAGCCATGACCCGGGCACACCAGGTCGTTGCCGTCGACAAACCCGTCGGCGAGGTCGAGGTCGAGGTGCGGGCACCATCGGGTCATCGCCCCGAGGGCCCCGTCGCGTCCGCGCCACACGACGACGTCGGTCCCGTCGAGACGCGCCGCGGCCACACCCCCCGGTGGCAGGGCTGCGCTGTCGATCACCGGCTGCCACGACACGCACGAGTGTCGCGCGCGCGTCGTGGGCCGGTCGATAGCCTGCGCTGCGTGCCCACCTACGCGATGCTCACGAACCTCGGCCCCGACGGCTGGGAGACCCTCCGTCAGAATCCGGAGCGCATGGTCCAGGTCCGATCGGAGGTCGAGGCGATGGGTCTCAAGGTCGTCGCCCAGTACGCGCTGCTCGGACAGTACGACTTCCTCAACATCATCGAGGCACCCGACGAGCACGCGATGGCCAAGGCCGCGATCATGCTCGCGGCGCGCGGCACGATGCGCACGACCACCCTGCAGGCGATCCCGGTCGACGATCTCATCGAGATCCTGCGCTCGTAGCGAGCGCCGAAGTCACAGGACGGCAATGGTGAAGCCAGGCATCCACGTCGAGGTGCGCAACAGCTTCGACCAGGGCTGGTCGCGCGGCTT
>SXJQ01000296.1 GCA_005779345.1 Actinomycetota bacterium | reverse complement strand
GACATGATCGTCGCGCTCGAACGTGCCCGCGCAACCGGGTACCTCGCAGCCCTGTGCCTCGCCGAGGGCGACGACCGCGCGGCCCTCAACGTGTCGGTCGCCAAGGCGGCCGCCGGCGACTGCCAACGCCGCCTCGGCAAGGAAGGCATCCAGATCCTCGGGGGGATCGGCTACACGTGGGAGCACGACATGCACCTCTACGTGAAGCGCGTCAAGGCCGACGACCTGTTGTTCGGTTCCGGCGGACATCACCGGGCACACATCGCGGAGCTGCTCGAGGTCTGAACCCTCGATGCGCGACTGCTGGGTGCAACTCGTTCGGTTCAGATCTTGCCGAAGAAGATCTCGAAGAACAGCCAGACGAACACCGTGATGCCCAAGCCGGTGTGCAGCGCGTTCGCGTGCGTGTCGTAGACGATGTTCGTGCCACCCGGTGCGGTGCCGCCGACGATCCCGAGTGCGTTGAGTTCCATACCCACCGCGATCGCCGCGATCACGATCCAGTAGAGAACCCGCAGGCCCCCGTCGTTGATCGTGTCGAACCCGCTGAAGAACACGCCGGTGTAGCCGCCACCGATCATCGCGGGGACGACGAACATCGAAAAGATCAGATTCTGGCGGCTCGCCATCGCCGCCTTGCGGGCCGCGGCGGGAGCGGCGGGGTCGGCCTCGCCGCCGCCCTGCACGGAGCGGGCGTTGGCGATCACGATCTGCTGGTTCGGCCAGATCACCATCCAGACGTTGTAGAGCATGATCAGCGCGAACGCGATCGCGGCCGTCAGCACCATGCCGCCGGAGGTCTTCATGAAGTCGCCGTCGTAGAGCATGCCGTCGACACCGTCGACACCGAACACGAGAATGCCCGTGGCCACGGTGAGCCAGGCGCTGTGACGGAACCACCACAACGCGCGCCAACCCTGCTTGTCGAGCGCGTTGTTGCGCGCCACCGGGTCCATCTCCGCGAACGCGGGCACCTGCACGAAGTTGAAGAACCACAGCAGCCCCATCCACATGAACGCTGCCATCGCGTGAGTCATGCGGAAGAGCCCGTTGAAGCCCGACTCGGTGAACAGTCTCATCTGTGAATCCCCCGGTGCTGGAGCTGGAACGCCCGGGACCGTACCAAAGCCGGCCGAGTTCGCCGGGGATTCGTCGTTCGGCGAGGCCCGCCGGAGCCCGGACCGCGCGCCGGCGAACTCGCTCAGGCCTCGGGAAGTTCCGCGGTGAGCCACCAGGTGAAGAGTCCGGCGAGGTCCGCGTCGGCGGCGACGGCACGCGCCAGTAACCCACTCGGCCGATCGACCCAGACGATCTCGGCCGCACCGTCGACGACGCGACACGCGTATACCCCGACGGCCGCCGCGGGCTCCGCAGGCCGTGACCACGAACGGACCTCGGCACGTCCGAGCGCGCATTGCGACGGCCCGTCACCCTGCGCGCGGTCGGGGACGAGCTGCGCGAAGCGCTCGCCGAGCATCGCGGGGTCGTCGATCCGCCGCAGTTCGAGACGCGTCACGCCCGTGGTGGGAGCGCAGACGACCGCCGCCGCGGCAGCGTCGTCGAGGCCGGGGGCGTCGCGACAGCGGTCGCGCCACGCCTCGGGCAGCACGATCGCCGCGGGCCGGTCGTCACGCGCCGCCTCGCTCGCGGCGTCGGTTGCGCTCGGGAGCGGGGTCGACGCCACCGCGGCCTGCGGACCTTCGGGCAGCCCCGGATCGTCGGGCTGCAGCCCGGTGAACGCCACCACGCCGACGACGACCACCGCGCCGCCGACGAGGAGCTGACGGGCTCGCCCGACGCGGACGCGCCCGATCCGGTCGCGACGCAGCGCCGTCGGGTCGGGAGCCGGGAGATCGACCCAGAACGAGCGGGGCTCGGCACGACCGAGCGCGACGTCGAGGAGGTGCGCGGTGCGGTCCCCGGCCCGGAGATCATCGGCCCGGAGATCATCGGCCCGGAGATCATCGGCCGGGTCGGGAGCGGATGCAAGGCCATCGTCGGTCATGGTGAAGCACTCTGACACAACTTGACACGGTTTGTCGACATCTCATAGGTTCACTGCATGCGACGTCTCCGATCGACCCTCGTCATCGTCACGGTCACGGCCGCCCACGGGGCGCTGCTCGCGGCCGCGGTCGCCCTCGCGCTGCGGAGCGAGGCGATCCCACCGCCCGAGCACTGGGGCGATGCCCGCTCGCCCGAGCGGATCGGCCTCGCCGTCGGCGCGGTGGTCGGCATCGTGCTCGCCGCCGGGTTGCTCGTCGGGGCGATCGCCACCATCGCCACCCGCGCGGCACCCGACCGCCTCGGCTGGCAGCGCCTCGCGCCGTTCACGCTGCCGATCGTCCACCGCCTGCTCGACCGTGCCCTCGTGGTGGCGCTCGGCCTCGGCACGATCGCCGCGCCCGCAGGCACGGTCGCCGCGGCCGCGACCACCGGCGACGTCCCGATCGTGCGGGTCACGCTCGCGGCCGATCCCGTCGGCGACCGACCCGTCGTGCGTGGGCCCGAAACCCCGCAGTCGACTCCTCCCCCGACAGCCCCGATCACGACAGCCCCGGCTCGTGCCACGGACCCCGTCGAGAACCCCGGTGCCGCACCCCTCGAGCACGTCATCCGGCCGGGCGAGCACCTCTGGAGCATCGCCGAGCAGCACCTCGCCGGCGCCGGCATCGAGGCCGGTACCCCGTCGGATCAGACCGTCGCGCGCTACTGGGCGCGCCTCGTCGCCGCGAACCGCGACCACCTCCGCAGCGGCAACCCCAGCCTCGTGTTCCCCGGCGAGATCGTGATCCTGCCCGCTTTGACCTGACACGCGCGTCAGGTCAAACTCGGCCACGTGGCACCCACGGGACCGTTGCTCGTCGACCAACTGCGCTTCATGGCGACGGTCCGGGCCGACACGGTGGCGTACGTGAACTTCGGTCCCGACGGCGATCAGGAGATCACCTTCGCCGAGTGGGACGCTCGCTCCAACCAGGTCGCGCGCTGGCTCGTCGATCGGGGTGTCGGCAAGGGCGACCGGGTCGCGCTGTACCTCGGGAGTGAACACTGCCTCGAGTGGATCTGTGCGTACGCGGGGATCCACAAGGCGGGCGCGGTCATGGTGCCGGTCAACACCAGGCTGTCGATCGACGAGGTGCTCGTGATCCTGCGTCACGCCGAACCGTCGGCGATCATCACCGGCGCGTCACTCGCCGCGCAGGCGCACGCGGTGGAGCGCGCACTGCCGATTCGTGGCGTGCTGAGCGTCGAGCCGACCGGGTTCGCGCAGCACGACCCGTGGACCGTGCTCGACGGCCTCGATGCGAGCGCGATCCAGGTGCCGCTCGACCTCGACGACATGGCCGACATCATGTACACCTCGGGGACGACGGGTCTTCCCAAGGGCGTACTCGTCCGTCACAAGAACGTCGCGATGATCCCGAACGGCGCGCCCGCGTGGTCCGGGAGCGGCTGGCTGCACGGCGCCCCGCTGTTCACGTTCGCGGGGATGAGCTTCATCTACAACCCGATGAAGATGGGTCTCGCCGGCTGGTACCTCCCGAAGTTCGACGTGGAGCGCTGGTTCGACCTGGTCGAGCAGCGACGCCCGGTCATGGGCTTCCTCGTCCCGGCGATGGCCGAGTTGATCAGCGCCTCGCCGCGGTTCGAGTCGGCCGACCTGTCGAGCTTCGTCGCCGTCTCGATCGGCTCGGCGCCCCTCGCGCCCGCAACGCTCACGACGCTCCAACACAAGATGGCCCAGGCCTCGGTGACCAACAGTTACGGGCTCACCGAAGCGGGTCCCGCCTACATCGTGATGCCGAAGGACGAGGCGGCCCGGCGGATCGGCAGCGTCGGCAAGCCGGTGCCGCCGATGGAGATCAAGGTCGTCGATCCCGACACCGACGCGCTTCGACCCGCGGGCGAGACCGGCGAACTCCTCGTCCGCCTGCCCGGCAAACGTCGCGAGTACTACCGCGACGACGGCGCGACCCACAGCACCTGGACCGACGACGGATGGTTACGCACGGGCGACCTCTGCCACCTCGACGACGACGGCTTCGTCTACATCAGCGGTCGCATCAAGGACATGATCATCCGCGGCGGTAACAACATCTATGCCACCGACGTCGAGGCCGTGTTGCTCGCGCACCCCGACGTGCAAGAAGCCGCTGTCGTCGGCGTGCCGCATCAGGTGCTGGGTGAAGACGTCGGTGCGTTCGTGGTGCGCAGGCCCGGCACGACACTCGACGTCGCCGCGCTCGACGCGCACTGTGCAGCGCACCTCGCCGACTACAAGCGGCCCCGGCTCGTCGAGTTCGTCGACGAGTTGCCCCGCAACGCGACGGGCAAGGTCATGAAGCACAAGCTCCGCGAACGCTTCGCCTGACTCCTCTCACCCGCCGGTGGGGTTGACTTCGAGTGCGGTTGAACTCGTACGCTCGGCCCATGGCGTCGTCGGCCGCTCACCCATTGCGCTTCGTGCGCTTCGACGAACTCGACGGCATCGCCAACGTGATCGTCGACGGCTCCGCGGGGCCGAGCACGCGGCTCGTCTTGTCGCACTGGCCGGGCAGCGCGACGCCCGACGACCTCGCCGACGACCTCTCGGCGCAGATCGCGCTCCGCTCCCTCGACCGGCCCGAACTGTTCGACGGCATCGAGGCGGTGTCGAACAACCACTTCGACCAGGACGGGTTGATGAGCATCTACGCGCTCGTCGATCCCGACGGCGCCGGCGCGCGCCGCGATCTCGTGATCGATGTCGCGCGCGCCGGCGACTTCGGGTGGTTCGAGTCGCGCGACGCAGCGCGCATCTCGATGACGATCGCCGCGTTCGGTGAAGCCGACCGATCGCCGCTCGACCCCGCGACGTTCGCCGACGCCGACCCGACCGGCGCGCTGTACGAAGCATGCCTCGCGCGGCTCCCGGATCTGCTCGACGACGTCGCTCGGCATCGGGCGTCGTGGGAGGCCGAAGACGCGCACCTCGACGAGAGCATGCGTGCGATCGCCGACGGGACGGTGACGATCGACGAGCATCCCGACGCCGACCTCGCGATCGTGCGCGTGCCCGAGGCGTGGGCGCGGCGGACCGTGCACCGCTTCACCACGGAGTGGTCACGCGCCGTACACCCGATGGCGATCAACTCCGCGACGCGACGGTTTCGCATCCTCGTCGTGCAGGGGCGGCTGGCCCAACTCGAATGCCGCTACGAGACCTGGGTCCGGTTCCGGTCGCGGCCGTTCACGCCGCGGCCCGACCTGCGCCTGCTCGCCGCCGACCTGAACGCTCGCGAGGGTTCGGCCCGTTGGCACGCCGATCCCCCGGGTGCGCTCGCGCCGATCCTCGGGTCCGCCGCCGACGACGAATCGACGCTCGACCCCGACGTGCTCGTCGCGACGATCACGGAGTGGTTGCGCACCGCCGCGCCGGCCTGGGACCCCGACGCGCCCGTCTGGTGAGCGCGCCGGTGTCGGCATGACCGCGCGGAACGAGATTGCTAGCCTGCGCCCGTTTCCTGACGGAGGTGTCAGGTCTGCGGGAGGGACACGCACATGGCACTGTTCGAGCTCGAGGGCCGCGACCTCGGCGCCCAGAAGGTCGTTGTCGAGCGTGGCCCCGTCAAGGTCTTCGCCGAAGCGCTCCTCGACACCGACGCCGTCTACTCGGGCGACGCTGCCCCGGTGCCCCCGACCTTTCCGTTCGTGATGCCCTATTGGGGTTCGATGGGGCAGGGCGGCGCGGCCGGCCTGCCGATCGAGAACCTCCGCGGCAAGGGCCGTGCGATCCTCCACGGTGAGCAGGAGTTCGTCTTCTTCGACGGCCGGTGGCCGCACGTGGGCGACGTCCTCGTCGGCCGCGGCACCGTCTCCGACGTGTACGAGAAGGAGAAGAGCGACGGCGGCAAGCTCGAGTTCTACGTGACCGAGACCACCTGGTCGTCGGAGGCGACGGGCGAGCCGGTGTGTGCGACGAAGTTCACGCTCGCGATCAACTGCAAGCCCGGGGCCGACGAACCCAAGCCGCTTTCGTAGTCTCTGCTCCGTGAAACGTCGTTGGGACCACGACACCCGCGGACGCGGCGTCACGAGCGCCGGCGCGTGCGTCCCCGCGGTGATGGACCTCATGCTCGCGGCCGGCGAGCCCGACTGGGTCGCCGAGGATCCCGACACGCACCTCCTGCCCCACCTCCGCCGCGCGTGCGAGCACGAACCTTCGCCGTTCCACTTCCTCGATGCCGCGTTCGCCGACGGCGTCTACACGGTCGAGTTGCTGTGGTTGCCCGCACCGGTCACACCCCGCGAGATCGCGGGGGCGGTGTTCGGACTCATCGGATCGATCGCCGAATCGTCGACGAACATCGTCGAGCGGGTCGACGGGTGGGTCGTCGTGTACGACATCGTCACCGGCATGGTCGCCGGCCAGACCCAGTGGGCCCCGCACGGCCACGTCGTCCAACTCCGCGTGGGTGGCGAACCGATCCGCACCATGCTCGAACGGAAGGGCTGAACGTGAGTAGGCGCACCAAGGAACGGATCGAGATCCAAGAGCTGATGCACCGGTATGCCTGGGCGATCGACGAACAACGGTTCGACGACCTCGACGGGGTCTTCACCCACGACGCCGTGCTCGACTACTCGTCGAACCCCGGCGGTGTTGCCGGACCGCTCGCCGAGGTCAAGCCCTGGCTGCAACGCAGCCTGTCGGCATTCGTCGTGAGCCAGCACCTGATGGCGAACACGGTCATCGAGTTCGACGGCGCCGAGCACGCCCACGCCAAGACGATGGTGTTCAACCCGATGGGTGCGCGCACGCGCGCCGGAGCGCCCCACATGTTCTCGATCGGAGCGCGTTACGACGACGAACTCCGGCGCACCGACGACGGCTGGCGCATCACGAGCCGGGTCGAGACGTTGCTGTTCCTCGATGGCACGCTGCCGAACGAACTCGTGTTCCCCGACCCGCCGACGGAGTCTTCAGCCGGCGCGTAACAAGAACTCCGCGTTGCCCCCGAAGAG
>SXJQ01000295.1 GCA_005779345.1 Actinomycetota bacterium | reverse complement strand
GTACATCGCGAGCGAGACGACGCCCTCTTGGATGCGCGCTCCCGCGCCGTCGTTGAGCCCGACGAACGGAGCGCCGGTCGACGCGGCGAGATCCATGACCTTGTGGATCTTCTCGGCGAACACCTCGCCGAGCGCGCCGCCGAACACGGTGAAGTCTTGCGCGAACAAGAAGATCTTGCGCCCGTCGACCGTGCCCCACCCGGTGACGACACCATCGGTGAGCGGCCGGTTGTTCTCGATCCCGAACCCGTGGGCGCGGTGCCGGGCGAGCTGGTCGAGTTCGACGAAGCTGCCCGGGTCGACCAGCCGGTCGATGCGCTCGCGGGCGGTGAGCTTGCCGCGGGAGTGCTGCCGTTCGACGGCGGCGGCCGAGCCGGGCTGCAGCGCCTCTTGCTTCAGCTTGGCGAGCTGCTCGATCCGTTCCTCGATCGGGTGGGGATGCGACATGGTCACCCAGGATAGTGGGCGCCTCGCGGCGCGCACTCCCCGAACGCAGCTCCGGGCGTCACTCCTGCACGAGTTCGATGAGCGTGCCGAACGCGGTCTTGGGATGCAGGAACGCGACCGTGGTCCCGCGCGAACCCGGGCGAGGAGTCTCGTCGATCACCCGGTGCCCGTTCGCCTTCACCGCTTCGAGCGCGACACCGCAGTCCGCGACGCGGTAGCCGATGTGATGGATCCCCTCGCCGTGCTTGGCCATGTACTTGGCCACCGGCGAGTCGTCGCGCGACGGCGTGAGCAGTTGAACGTAGGAGTCGGCGACCTTCAGCAGTGCCTCTTCGACACCGTCCTTCTCGACGACCTCGCGGTGCTCGACCTCGCAGCCGAACGTGTCGCGGTAGTACGCGATCGCGGCTTCGAGATCGAAGACGGCGATCGCAACGTGGTCGATCTCGGTGAACAACATGGTGGGTCGATCTCCTCGCGCTACGCGTTCTCGAAGCGACGGAACAACGTGATCTGGTCGAGGTGCTTCGCGCGCAACTCCTCGTTCAGCACGCCGAGACCTTCCTCGTGGGCGAGTACGCGGACCGCGAGCTTGCCCTCACTCTCGTTGCGGTGCACCGCGAGTGCTGCGTCGGCGGTGTGGTCGAGGTCGTAGACGCGCGACATCGTCGGGTGGATCTTGCCCTCGCACACCAGCCGGTTCGCTTCCCACGCCTCTCGGTAGTTCGCGAAGTGGCAGCCCTTGAGCGTCTTCAGGTTCATCCAGAGATAGCGGTTGTCGTACTCGATCATGAAGCCGCTCGTCGCCGCGCACGTGATGATGAGACCACCACGCCGGGCGACGAATACCGATGCTCCCATCGTCTGACGACCCGGGTGTTCGAACACGATGTCGACGTCGCGACCGATCAACTCGCGGATCTTCTTGCCGAGCCGCAACCATTCCTTCGGGTCCTGGGTCTGCTCGTCGCTCCAGAAGCGGAAGTTCTCGGCGCGGCGGTCGATGACCGCCTCGCAACCCATCGCCCGCAACAACTCGGCGCGCTTCTCCGACGAGCACACGGCGACGGGAGTCCCGCCGCCGTTCAGCACGTACTGCACCGCGTAGGCACCGATCCCGCCGCTCGCTCCCCACACGAGCACGGAGTCGCCCTGCTGCATGCCCGCGCCGTTCTTCGACACGATCATGCGATAGCTCGTGCTGTTGCAGAGCCCGCTGACCGCGGACTCCTCCCACGTGAGGTGCTCGGGCTTGGGCATCAACTGATTGGCTTTCACGACCGCGATCTCGGCGAGGCCGCCGAAGTTCGTCTCGAATCCCCAGATGCGCTGGTTCGACGCCATCATCGTGTCGTCGTGCGCGGTCGGGTCCTGGTCGTCGACGTGCTGACACTGCACAGTGACCCGATCGCCCGGCTTCCAGTTGCGCACCGCGCTCCCCGCGCGCAGCACCACACCGGCGGCATCGGATCCGACCACGTGGTACGGCAAGTCGTGGCGCGCCCCCCACTGGCTCTCCTTGCCGAGACGCTTCAGGAAGCCGAACGTCGGGAGCGGCTCGAAGATCGACGTCCAGACGGTGTTGAAGTTGATCGCGCTCGCCATGACCGCGACGTAGACCTCGTCGGGCGCGAGTTCGGGGACCGCGAACTCGTCGATGTGCAACGACTGCCGCGGGTCCTTGTCGACACTCTCGACGCCGGCGAACATCTCCTGTTCGCCGGCACGGACGAGCGCGCCGCGGACGGCCTCGGGCAAGGGCAAGGCCGCGAGTTCTGCACCCGGGGCTCCCTGCAGGATCGCGGTGCGGATGGCGTCGATATGTCCGGACATGGGGCGTGACGCTATCGGTGTCGCCGAGTTGGCGGCCAACGAGGCCACGGCCAACGGGGACTGTCGCCCCTGGACGTCCGGCCTCCGGCGTCGTACGGTCGACCCGACCGCGCGCCCGGTCGGCGCGGTGTTGGGCGAGATGAGTGGGAGGCAGCGCGTGGGAACCAGCATGCGTCAGGCAGCGAAACGTTCGGCCCGGCGGGTCGCGGCAGCGGGGTTGATCGCGGCACTCGCGTCGCTCGGCGGTGTGCTCGCGGCACCATCGGCAGGCGCCGCGACCGCGACCGGTTGTTCAGGGGCCGCGATCTCTACCGACAACGACGGCAACGCACTCGACGAGGTCGACGTCCCCGGGCCGCACGGGACCAAGTCGGATCCGTTCGAGATCACCTCGAAGGGCACGGTCGACTGGTCGGGATCGACCGACGAGGTGATCCAGGACGGTAAGTGGACCGTGTATGCCTGGCCGTTCTCGTTCGACGGCAAGATCGACAACGACGACGGCAACACGCAGAAGTCGGGGAACGAGAAGGTCGACGATCGCCTCCCGCTGCCGGTCCCCGGCCTCATCTTCGTGAAGGTCACCCTGACCGGCAAGGGCGGCGCCGAGTGCCGCGCGACCGGCTGGGTCCGCATCACCGACAGCCCGATGAGTTCGGCGGTCTTTTGGTTCGCGGCGCTGCTGATGCTGTTCGGGTTCCTCGGCTGGATCCTGCTGATGATGGGATTCCGGTCGGGCGCGGCCCCGGTTTCGCCCGCCGACACGGCGACCGCCGAGACGCTCACCGAGACGGCCCGGCTCTCGGTCGCCGACGAGCTGTATCCGAAACACGATCCGCCGGGATCGACACCCGACGAGGAAGGCGCGCCATGAGCGACGTCAAGACGCACCGACTCCGGCGCACGATCGGCGGGCTGTGTTCGGGGCTCATGGTCGGCCTCGGCCTGACGCTGATGCTCGTGATGTACGGCACGGTCGCGCTCGGCACCCGGGCTCCGTTCGCGGTACTCGCGGGTGCGGTGCTCGTCGGCCTCGTACTCGGCATCCTGCCTCGCCGCCGCTGAGACGCGGGCGTTGCGCTCCGGGATGGCGCCGGACTTTCTTGTTACCGAGCGGTAGCCGTACAATCTGCCCGTTCCCTCCGGAACCCTTCCGGAGGCCTCGCACGCGGAGGTCCCCATGCCCGGCACCGTCATCGTCTCGTCGGCCCGCACCCCGATCGGCAAGCTCTCCGGCGCCCTCGCCGGGTTCTCCGGCGTGCAGCTCGGCGGGCTCGCCATCAAGGCCGCCCTCGAGCGCGCCGGCATCACGGGCGACCAGGTCGATCACGTGATCATGGGGCAGGTCCTCCAGGCCGGCAGCGGCCAGATCACCGCGCGTCAGGCCGCGGTCGAGGCCGGCATCCCGATGACCGTCCCCGCGCTGACCATCAACAAGGTCTGCCTGTCGGGCATCAACGCCATCAACCTCGCCGACCAGATGATCAACGCCGGCGTCGCCGACATCGTGGTCGCGGGCGGCATGGAGTCGATGACGAACGCGCCATACCTGCTCCCCAAGGCCCGCGCCGGCTACCGGATGGGCAACGGCGAGGTCATCGACTCACTGATCCTCGACGGCCTGTGGTGCGCGTTCGACGCCGTCCACATGGGCGCCGGAACCGACCAGTACATCGGCCAAGTCGGCGGCCTCACCCGCGACGCGCAGGACGAACTCGCCGCGAAGAGCCACGAGCGCGCCGCCGCCGCGCAGAAGGAAGGCCGGCTCGCCGAAGAGATCGCGCCCGTGTCGATCGCGCAGCGCAAGGGCGACCCGATCGTCGTCGACACCGACGAAGGTGTGCGGCCCGGCACGACCACGGAGTCGCTCGCCGGCCTGCGTCCCGCGTTCAGCAAGGACGGCACGATCACGGCCGGCAACGCGAGCCAGATCAGCGACGGCGGCGCGGCCACCATCGTGATGAGCCGGGCCAAGGCCGACGAGCTCGGCATCGCGCCGCTGGCCGAGCTGCTCGGCTTCGGCATGGTCGCCGGACCCGACCCCTCGCTGCTCACGCAGCCGTCGCGGGCGATCAACGCGGCGCTCGCGGGTGCCGGCATGAAGGTCTCCGACGTCGACCTGTTCGAGCTCAACGAAGCC
>SXJQ01000294.1 GCA_005779345.1 Actinomycetota bacterium | reverse complement strand
TGATCTCGTCGGCGAGCAAGAGGTTCGTGAAGACCGGGCCGGGGCGGAACGACAGTTCGTTCGTCGCGCCCCGCAACGTCATCGTGCCGGTGACGTCGGACGGGAGCAGGTCGGGCGTGAACTGGACCCGCCGGAACTCGAGGCCGAGCGCGCGCGAGTAGGCGTTCGCGAGCAGCGTCTTCGCGGTGCCGGGGACGCCTTCGAGGAGCACGTGACCGCCGACCGCGGTCGCGGCGAGCAGCACGTCGACGGCGTACTCCTGCCCCACGACGACCTTGCGTACCTCGGCGACGACGCGGTCTCGAAATTCTCTCATGTCGGGTTCCTCAGGATCGTTCGTCGGTCGCGATGAATTCTGAATCGTCGGTGGAGTCGTGGTCGGAATCGTGGCCGTGGCCGTGGTTGAAGTCGTGGTCGGCCGGCGTCGGGCGCCGGGATCGGATGCGCGGGGAACGCGAGCGGCGAGCATCGGCGCGGACGAGGGTCGCGCCGAGCGCCTCGACGTATTCGGCGCGCGGCGGGTCGAACTCGCGGGAGGGATGCTCGACGGGACCGAACCGGGCGCCGCGCGACCACGCGTAGAGGAGGCCGGCGACGAGGAGACCGCCGAGGGCCGTCTTCCAGCGCGAAGGACTCGCGCGCCAGCCACTCGCGCTGTCGTAACCGTGGACTCCCTCCGCGAACACCGCGGCTGTCCGATCGTCGACGAGCGCGAGCGCGAACGCTGCGTTCGCCGAGGTGTCGATCAGGTCGTTCGTGAGGGGTCCGGAGTCGGCGAGGTACACGATGTCGCCGTCACCGACCCGCTCGATGAGTAGGAGCGCGGAGGAATTCGTGCCGACGATCACCTCGGCCGGGCCGGGGTCGCTCCACTCGCCCTCGTTCGCGGTGACCACCGGTTGTTCGGTGTCGAGCAGCGGACGTGGATCCCATCGATCATGCGTCGCCCGCGTCCACGTGGGCGGCGCGGCGCGCAGGTCGCCGAGGTAGTCGGGTTCCGGCCCGCCGACGACGAGCCGACCGCCACCGAGCACATGTTCGCGGAGCGTCGCGCGATCGGCGAAGTCGAGTGACGGCGGATCGATGACGAACAGCGTCGCGTCGAACGGGATCGCGATGTCGATGGGGCCCCGCTGCTGCTCGACGTCGACGCCATAGCGGCGCAGCAACTCCGCGTAGGCAGCGAGGCCACCTCGGTCGGTTGCGAACGACGACGAACCCGTGCCTTCGAACTGCGACACGGGAGTCGTGGCGGTCGACAGCATGGTCGACAAGAACACGTAGCCGAAGGCCGTCGCCGCGATGCCGATCGCGATCCGTTTCGGCCACCCGGCTCGCCGCGGCTCGCCGTTCGCCTCGCTCATCGCCGCGCGTGCCGGACGACCTCCGGCCACTCGGCGCGCGCGGTGCGACTGTCGTCGTCGTCGGCGTCGCGGTTGCCGTACGCGACGGCGTCGAAGGTGTCGGCGAGGCTGTCGAAGCGTTCGTCGCGCAGCGCGCGCCGCACCTCGCGCGTGCCGAGCCCGGCGTGGTAGCGGAAGGCGCTCGCGTCGCGATCGAGGCGCACGAGCCCGGCGCGGAAGCGCAGCCGCACCCCGAGGTCGTGATCACCTCGCCGCTCGGCGTCGGCGGCGCGACGTTCGAGTTCGGCGGGGTCGTCGTCGCGCGACACGGTGTCGGCTGCCGTTCGTGCCGCGACATCGGCGCGGAGTCCGCGGCGTTGGACCGCGAGGGCGACGCTCCCGATGGCCGCGGCGACGATGGCGGCCACCACGAGCCACGCGAGCGGGGCCGGAACCGCGTCGAACAGGCCGTTCCACACGTCGGCGATCCACTCGCCGACGGGTCGGATGCGATCGCCGAGCCAGTCGAGGAGGCCCTTGAACGGCCGAGGTGGCGCCTTCGGCTCGAACTGCCCACTGTCGAGCACGTCGCGCGCGGCCGCGCGTACCTGATCGGGATCGAGGTTGCTCACGTCGGTGGGGGTGCTCCCCACTCACCGGTCGGGCTCGGCGGAGGAGGGGGCGCTGGCGGTGGCGGTGCCGGGGGTGGCGCGCCTCCCGACCAGGGATTCTGAGTGGACCACGGGTCGGGGGGTGTCCCCGGTCGACCGGTGGCGATCGCAGTCGCGCTCGGCGTCGTTCCGAGCCCGGCGGCGAGGAGCTGGATGTCGAGCCCCTCTTTGCGCACGCGCAGGTCGTAGTAGAGCAACACCGTGACGATCGCCGCGAACGGTTGGGTGATCAGGCCGGCGACGATGCCGCCGAGGCCGACCAGGATCAGGCCCGTCGCGCTGTAATCGGTCGCGCCGGTCGTGAACATGCCCGACGCGCCGCCGCCCGCGAGCGAGAACGGCGTGGCGATGATCTGGTTGATGATCGACGTCAGGATCGTGACGAGCAACAAGATGCCGAACATCGGCCACCAACGCCCCCGGACGAGTTGCAGCGACCGGCGCATGGCACCGATGACACCGGCGTCTTCGACCATCAGCGCGGGTGCCGCGACGCTCCAGGAGACGTAGAGGTAGGTCGCCGCGCCGATCCACACGAGCCCACCGAAGAACACACCCAGCGCGGCGATGGCGCCACCTCCGAGCACGCCGAGTAGAACGAGGACGCCGCAGCCGAGCAACGCCAGCGCGACGAGCAATGTCAGGCCGAGCAGCGGGAGGAACTTGGCGAGCGCGCGGCGCAACGACTCCGCGACCGACGGCGTGCGCCCGCCCGCGTAGACGCTCGCGACGAGATGGGTCGTCGCCGCGGTGACGAGGATCGAGCCGATGAGCGTGACGAGGATCGTAAGCGCGAAGGCGGCGACGAATCGCCACAGATCGTCGGACTGCACCTCGAGCGTGGTGTTGCCGAACGCATCGGTCCGTTCGGTGGTGAGGTTGTCGCTGCTCGACGAGGTCAGCAGCAACGTCGAGAGGATCTGCGCGGGCACGATGCCGATCGCGGCGATGACGACGAGTTTCGCGAATGCCTGGCGGTAGATGCGGAACGACGCGTCGAGGACCTCACCGACCCCGAGTGGCCGCAGGCCGCCGGAGCCGGGCTGCGGCGCGTACGGAGGGGGCTGCCAGCTCATCGCGCCACCCTAAACGCAGCGCGGCCACCGGCATTGCCGACGGCCGCGAAGGAAGTTCGGGGGTTCGGGAGGGCTACAGCGCGCGAACGAGAGCGGCGTCGCCCTGGCCGCCGCCGCCGCAGAGCGCCGCGGCACCGATGCCGCCGCCGCGACGGCGGAGTTCGTTGATCACGGTCATCACGACGCGCGTGCCCGACATGCCGACCGGGTGGCCGAGCGC
>SXJQ01000293.1 GCA_005779345.1 Actinomycetota bacterium | reverse complement strand
TCACCGGCGAGGCCGCGGCGGTCGACGCCGCGATCGCCGGGCTCGCGTTGATCGCGGCGGGTTCGGTGACGATCAAGGGGCCGACGGGCGAGGGCACCACCCGTCGGGCACTCGTCGAGCATGCCGACGCCGACGACCTCGCCGCGATGTTGCGCGACGTCGCCGCCGCGCCCGACACGATCGATCCGGCCGCGGCCGTCCTCGTCGGCACCGAGTCGCTGTTGCACCGGGTCGAGGTCCGGCGGCGACACCCGGGCCTCGTCGCCGTGCTCGACCTCGATCAGGAGTTGCTCGCGTCGCGCTTGCGCGCCGAGGAGCAGGCACTGTGGCTCGTCGCTCGCGCGGCGGGGCTCCTCGCGGCACGACCGCGACGAGAGTCGATGCTGCTGCTCCAGACGCACACGCCCGAGCATCCCGCGGTGCGCGCGCTCGTCGCGCACGACCTCGAGTCGACCCAGCGCGCCGATGCCGACGCGCGCCGGAAGCGGGGGCTCCCGCCCTACGTCGCCGCGGCGTTGCTCACCGGCGAGGCCGCGGCGGTCGACGCCGCGATCGCCGGGCTCGCGTTGATCGCGGCGGGTTCGGTGACGATCAAGGGGCCGACGGGCGAGGGCACCAAACGTCGGGCACTCGTCGAGCATGCCGACGCCGACGACCTCGCCGCGATGTTGCGCGACGTCGCCGCCGCGGCACGCACTGCCGGTCGTCTCCGCATCGAAGTCGAGCCGGCCCGCGCCTAGCCTGGCCCCATGGCGACCTACCCCATTCGCGTCTTCGGCGACCCGGTGCTGAAGCGTCCGACCCGGGAGGTCGTCGACATCGACGGCACCTTCGTCCGGCTGGTCGACTCGATGTTCACGACGATGTACGACGCTCCCGGCGTCGGGCTCGCGGCGCCCCAGGTCGGCGTGCAGCAGCGCTTCTTCGTCTACGACATCGGCGACGACCCGAAGGTGCTCATCAACCCGAAGATCGTCGAGCAGACGGGTGAATGGTCCTACGAAGAGGGATGCCTGTCGATCCCGGGCGTCACGATCGAGATCGTCCGACCCAAACTCGTCACGGTCGAGGCGCTCGACCTCGACGGCAACGAGGTCACGGTGGAGGGCGACGAGCTGCTCGGGCGCGTGTTCCTGCACGAGATCGACCATCTCGACGGTGTGTTGATGTTCGACCGTGTCGAGGGCGACGCCCGCAAGGCCGCGATGCGCGAGTGGCGAGCGCGGGAGCTCGCCGGCCCGACGAGTCGCGACCGAGATCACGCGCTCTAGCGGCCCGCGATGCGCCTCGTCTACTTCGGGACCCCCGCCGATGCGGTGCCACCGCTGCGCGCGCTGATCGCCGCCGGCCACGACGTCGCCTTCGTCGTGACCCAACCCGACCGCAAGCGCGGACGCGGCGCGTCGCTCGTCGCGTCCGCGGTCAAGACCGCGGCGATCGAACTCGGTCTCGAGGTGCGGACGCCGTCGCGGGCGCGTGAGATCGTCACCGAGGTTGCCGCGAGCGGTGCCGAGGTCGGCGTCGTCGTCGCGTTCGGACAGATCCTGCCGCCCGAGTTGCTCGCCGCAACACCGCTCGGATTCGTCAACGTCCACTTCTCCCAGCTCCCGCGGTGGCGCGGTGCGGCGCCGGTCGAACGGGCGATCCTCGCGGGCGACCCGACGACGGGGGTCGCGATCATGCAGGTCGAGGCCGACCTCGACACCGGGCCCGTGTTCGCCGAGACGACCGTCACGATCGGCAGCGAGGAGACCAGCGCCGAGCTCGGCGCCCGTCTCGTGGAGCGCGGTGCGGAGCTGCTGGTCGCCACGCTGCCCCGTCTGGGCGAGCTGGTACCCGAACCACAGGTGGGCGAGCCGACCTATGCGCACAAGGTGACCGTGGCCGAATTCCGGCTCGATCCGAGTCGGCCCGCCGCCGAGCTGGCGCGGGTCGTGCGCGCCGGCAATCCGCGGCCGGGAGCCTGGTGCACCGTCGACGACGCGCGGATCAAGGTGCTCCGGGCACGCTCGATCGAGCGTACGGTGCCGGTCGGAACGATCGATGCCGACGCGGTGCTGGGAACGGTCGACGGCGGGTTGCAGCTCATCGAGGTGCAGCCCGAAGGGAAGCGGACGATGGAGGCGATGGCGTGGCGGACGGGCCGGCGGGGCGACGTGAGGATCGACCGGTGACGCCCGCACCGGCGCGTCGTGGTCCGCCGCGAGATCGCGCCCGCGGCGACAGCCGTGCCGGGCGTGATGATCGCGGGCGTGATGGCGACGCACGGCCCACGCGCAACACGCGCAGTCCGCGTGCCGTCGCCGTCGCCGCACTCATGCGGGTCGAAGACGGCGCCTACGCACATCTGTCGCTCCCCGACGTCTTGCGTCGCAGCGACCTGTCCGGTCGCGACCGTGCGTTCGTGACCGAGCTCGTCTACGGGACGCTCCGCGAGCAGCAATCGTTGGATCGGGCGTTGCGCAAGCATTCGCGCCGACCCATCGACGAGCTCGACCCCGACGTCCGCGCCGCGTTACGGATGGGTGCATACCAACTCGTGCACGGCATGTCGCCACACGCTGCGGTGGGCGAGACCGTGAGTACCGTCGACGGCAAGGTGCGTGGGGTCGTCAACGCGGTGCTGCGCTCGCTGCAAGACGGCGGGCTCCCCGATCCACACTCGCCCGGATACGTGCGCGGGTCCTATCCGCGGTGGATCGTCGAGGACCTCGAGGCCGCGTACGGCGTCGAAGACACCGCGGCGACGCTCGCGGCGATGAACGAGCCGCCGGCGGCGACGCTGCGCGTGCATGCCGGTCGCGGCACGGTCGAGTCGGTGATCGCCGAGGTCGAAGCGGCGGGCGGCACCGTCGAGCGGGGAGCGCTGTTGGCCGATGCGCTGATCGTGCGCGGTGCGGGCGACCTCGCGCGCCTCGACGCGATCCGCGACGGTCGCGCGTCGGTCCAGGACCAGTCGAGTCAGGCGGTCGCCGCACTGCTCGAAGCACGGCCCGGGGAGCACGTCCTCGACGTCGCGGCCGCGCCGGGCGGCAAGTCGGCGGCTGTCGCCGAGGCGATGGGCGACACCGGCGTGGTGTGCGCGGGCGATCGCCACGAGGGTCGGGTGGCGGTGATCCGGCGCGGCACCGAGCGCCTCGCGCTCGGCTCCGTCGTCGCGTTCGTCGCCGATGGGCGACACCTCCCGTTCGCTCGCGACTCGTTCGACCGGGTGCTGCTCGACGCGCCGTGCTCGGGGCTCGGGGTGCTCCGGCGCCGTCCCGACGCCCGCCACCGGGTGACCCGCGAGATGATCGCCGAGGTCGCCGGTCTCCAGCGCGACCTGCTCGTCGAGGCCGCGACGATGGTGAAGCCCGGCGGCCGACTCGTGTTCTCGGTGTGCACGCTCACGCGCACCGAGACTGCCGGCATCGACGCGTTCGCCGCGTCGGAACTCCCCGAACTCGTCGCCGTCGCGCCGCCAGGCCCGCCGTGGCGGCGCGTCGGTCGCGGCGCGGTGCTGCTGCCGCACGTGGCCGGCACCGACGGCATGTTCGTCCTGGTGCTCGATCGCGCTCGCTAGGGTCGATGGCGATGACGCCCACCGCTCCACGTTCGACCGAGCCGGGGACGATCGAGCCGCGCAGGATCGAGCCGCGCAGGATCGAGCCGCGCAGGATCAAGATCGCGCCCTCGATCCTGGCCGCCGATGTCGCGCACCTTGCCGACGACGTCGATCGCGTCGCGGCCGACGTCGACCTGCTGCACGTCGATGCGATGGACGGCCACTACGTGCCGAACCTCTCGATCGGACCGCCGGTCGTCGCGTCGCTGCGCAAGGCCACCGACCTGTACCTCGACTGCCACCTGATGGTCGCCGATCCGGGGTCGTTGTTGGAGATGTTCGCGGCGGCGGGTGCCGACGGCATCACCGTCCACGTCGAGGTCGGCGACACCACGTCGCTGCTCGACCGGATCCGCGCGCTCGGGTGCCGCGTGGGCCTCACGCTCGAGCCGGCAACGCCGTTCAGCGCCGTCGAGCCCTTCCTCGATCGCATCGACACGCTGCTCGTGATGAGCGTGCAGACGGGATTCGGCGGGCAGGCGTTCATGCCCGAGGTGCTCGACAAGGTGCGCGCGGCGCGTGCACTGATCGACGACGGTGCGCTGGCGTGCGAGATCGAGATCGACGGCGGCATCAAGGAACACAATGCCGCCGAGGCCGCGGCGGCCGGTGTCGACATCTTGGTGGCGGGTACCGCGATCTTCGGCCGACCCGATCCCGCCGCGGCCGCGCGGGAGATCCGCGCGAACGCGCTCGCCGCGCTCGGGCCATGACCCACGCGGCGAAGGTGCTCACCGTCTCCGACGGGGTCGCCGCCGGGGTCCGTGAGGATCGCAGCGGCGCGGCGCTCGCCGACCGACTCGCGGCGGGAGGCTTCGTCGTGGTGGACCGCCGGGTCGTCGCCGACGGGGTCGAGGCCGTGCGCGATGCGCTCCTCGAGCTGACCGACGGATTCGTGGGTCTGGTGATGACGACCGGCGGTACCGGTTTCGGCCCACGCGACCTGACCCCCGAGGGAACGCTCGCCGCGATCGAACGAGCGGCACCGGGGTTGGCCGAGGCCGTGCGGGCGCACAGCAACGCCGGTGATCGGTACTTCGGCTTGTTGTCGCGGGGTGTCGCCGGAGTCCGGGGCGCGGCCCTCATCGTGAACGCCCCCGGCAGCGTCGGCGGGGCCGTGGAGGCCTTCGATGCCATCGAGCCGGTCGTCGCGCACGCGCTCGACCTGCTCGCCGGCGGGCACCCGCACTGAAGCGCAGCGCCGCGGCCCCACGAGCGCCCGGCCCGGTCTCCGACTGGGGCCAAGGGCCTTTTTAGAACATGTTTCAATTTTGCTCCACCTCGTGGTAGGGTGAGTTCACAAACGAAGACCCTCAGGATCGTGCGGCCCCGGTCGCACTCGGGTGGAAGTCCCGACCGGCGGTAGCCGGAACCGGTTGCAATTCGGTTCCGGGAGCCCGCGAAGCCCCCGGCAGCCGGCCGGGTGCCCGACCAGGTGCGCACCTCGGTGCCAATCCTGGGCCGACGGTCAGAGTCCGGATGGGAGAGGGGAGACGTCACCGGTCGGCCGCGGCGCGGTCGGCGGTTGCCGTTGCCTCCGCACGACCTGACCGAGTTCGGGGACCTGCCGGTGCGCGACGACGAGGCGATGCGACGAGCCATCGAGCTGGCGCACGCGGCGCGCCGGCGGGTCGGCCGCTGGCCCCATGTCGGCTGCGTGCTCGTCCGCGACGGCCGGGTCGTCGGCGAGGGCGCGACCGGCGAGTTCCCCGTCGGACCCCACGCCGAGGTCGCCGCGCTCACGGCTGCGGGCGACCGTGGCGCCGAGGGTGCCACCGCGTACACGACCCTCGAACCCTGCGACCACGACGGCAACACACCGCCCTGCACCGAGGCACTGATCGCGGCGGGCGTCACCCGGGTCGTGAGCGCGCTCGAGGACCCCGACCCCAAGGTTTCCGGCCGCGGGTTCGACCGCCTGCGGACCGCAGGGATCGAGGTGCAGGTCGGAGCCGAGGCGGCGGCCGCGGCCTCGCAACTGGCCGCCTACCTCCACCATCGCCGCACCGGCCGCGCGCTGTGCGTGGTGAAGGTCGCAACGAGCCTCGACGGGCGGATCGCCGCCGCCGACGGCAGCTCGCGATGGATCACGGGCGCCGAGGCCCGTGCCGATGCTCACGACCTGCGGGCCGACTCGCAGGCGATCGTCGTCGGGTCCGGCACCGCCCTCGCCGACGATCCGGCGCTGACCGTGCGCGACGCCTCCGACCCGCGGCCGGCCGGCCCGCCCCTGCGCGTCCTGCTCGACGCGCGCGGGCGTGCGCCCGCGACGCTCGCGCTCGGCGACACCTCCATCGCGCCGACGCTGATCGTGACCACCGACCAGGCGCCTCGTGCCGCAGTCGACGCCTGGCGCGAACGCGGCGCGGAGGTCGAGGTCGTGCCGTTCCAGCGCGACGCGCACGGCTCGGGGGTCGATCTCGTCGCGACCTTGGAACTGCTCGGTCGTCGGGACGTGCTCCAGGCGATGATCGAGGGCGGCTCACACCTCCACGGCGCGCTCCTCGGTGCCGGTCTCGTCGACCGTCTCGTCGCCTACGTGGCCAACACGTTGCTCGGCTCGCGCGGCGTGCCCGGCTACGGCGTCGCGGGCCCCGACACGATCGCGGGTGCCGAGCGCTTCGTGCTGCAGTCCGTGCGACGCCTCGGCGACGACATCCGCGTCGAGTACCTCGCGACCGACTCCGACCCAGGGAGGAGCTGACGATGTTCACGGGAATCATCGAAGAGCTCGGGAGTGTCCGCACGATCGAGCGCCATGCCGGTGGTGCTCGCATCACGATCGCGGCGGCCACGGTGCTCGACGACATCGAACTCGGTGCGTCGATCGCGGTGAACGGCGTGTGCCTCACCGTGGTCGCGTTCGACGCGGCGGCGGGTTGGTGGTCGGCCGATGCCGTGATCGAGACCATGCAGCGCACGAACCTCGGCGACCTCGCCGCCGGCGACCCGGTCAACCTCGAGCGTCCGGTGCGCCTGGCGGATCGCCTCGGCGGGCATCTCGTGCAGGGACACGTCGACGGCACGGGCACGGTCATCGCCAAGGACGCCAACGCCGACGGCTCGCTCACGCTCCGGGTCTTCGCGCCGGCGGAGGTCTTGCGGTACGCCATCGAGAAGGGCTCGATCACGGTCGACGGCATCAGCCTCACCGTGGTCGACGTCGACGCTGATTCGTTCGGAATCGCCGTCATTCCCCACACGCTGTCGGTGACGACGCTCGGGCCCAAGCCGGTGGGCGCCCGGGTCAACCTCGAGTGCGACCTCGTCGCCAAGTACGTCGAGAAACTGCTTCCCGAAAGGGGAATCTGATGCCCTTTGCCGAGATCGACGAAGCCGTCGATGCCATTGCACGCGGCGAGCTCGTGCTCGTCGTCGACGACGAGGATCGCGAGAACGAGGGCGACCTCATCATGGCCGCGGAACTCATGACGCCCGAGCGGATGACGTTCATGATCCGCTACACGAGCGGCGTGATCTGCATGCCCATGGAGGGCGACCGCCTCGACGAGCTGCAGATCCCGTTGATGGTGCAGAGTGGCGAGAACACCGAGGTACAGCGCACCGCGTTCACGGTGTCGGTCGACTACCGACACGAGACCTCGACCGGGATCAGCGCCGCCGATCGTGCGCGCACGGTGCGGGCACTCATCGACGACGCGGCGCGCCCGGGCGACTTCGCTCGTCCAGGACACATCTTCCCGCTGCGGTACCGAGATGGCGGCGTGCTGAAGCGCGCC
>SXJQ01000292.1 GCA_005779345.1 Actinomycetota bacterium | reverse complement strand
GGTCGGGCCCATCGGGCCGTCGCCGTCGGCGGTCACACGATTGCCGCGACTGTCGGAAATGCCCTTGAGGTCGGCGCCCGCGCAGAACGTGCCGTGTGCACCGGTGAGGATCGCGACGCTCGACTCGGGATCGGCCTCGAAGGCGCGGAAGGCAGCGGCGAGACGCTCGGCGGTCGGGCGGTCGACCGCGTTGCGCACGTCGGGGCGATCGATCGTCACGACGGTGATCGCCCCGACGTGCTCGACCCGCACGGTCATGCGCGGGTCTCCCGTGTCGCGACGAGGTGCGCGGTCTCGTTGATCGCGACGGCCGAGCGGATCCCGCCCCGCGACGCGACGATGCGCGAGATCGACGTGTATCCGGGGTCGACCCAGAGATGCTGCTCGAGCCCGAGCACGATCGCCAACGCGACATTGATCACGCCGCCGTGGCAGACGACCAGCACGCGTTCGCCGGCATGGGCAGCGACGACGCCGTCGAGCGCGTGCGTGATCCGTGCGCGGAACTCCTCGGGCGGTTCACCGCCGAACTCGTGCCAGCGCCCCTCGACCATCGCTCGAAAACGCGGGTCGTCGGTCGCGCGCAGCTCTTCCATCGGGATGTAGTGGTCGGCCCGGGCGTCGTACTCGATCCAACCGTCGTCGACCACGGGCTCGAGCCCGAGCGCCGCGGTGATCGGCGCGGCGGTCTCCACGGCGCGCCGCTTCGAACTCGTCACCATGGCATCGAACGGCTCGTGGGCGAGCCAGGCCGCGAGCCGCGCCGCCTGCTCGTGGCCGCGCGCCGTCAGGCCAGGGTCGGCGGGGCTGCCGCCGGTGTCGGCCGCAGTGAGGCGCACGGGTTCGGCGTGGCGGACGAGCACGAGATCCATCAGCGCAACTCCAGTTCCACGAGCGCCGCGAGCTCGGCGATCGCGGTCTCGGCGTCGGTCACCTTGATCGTTGCCATGCCCATAGCTCGTGCCGGCTTGAGGTTGATCCCGAGGTCGTCGAGGAACACCGTGCGCTCGGCGGTCGCGCCGAGACGCGTGAGGGCGAGTTCGTAGATCCGCGGGTCGGGCTTGCGCAACCCGACCTTGGCCGACTCCACGACCGCGTCGAATCCGGCGAACGTCTCGATCTCGGCGATTCCGGGATGCGTGCTGCGACCGGCATCGTTCGTCCAGTTGTTCGTGAGTGCGCCGACGCGGAGCCCACCGGCGCGGAGGCGCTCGATCGCGGTCAGCATCTCGGGGCGGGCTCCCGACGTTTCGCCGATCGTGGCCATGATGCGCGCGCCCTCGATGGTGCGGCCGAGCGCGGCGGCCTCGGCTTCGAGCGCGGCGAAGAACTCGGTCATCGTGAGCTCACCGCGCTCGAGCGCGGCCCAGGCACCGGTCTCGCTGCTCGTGCGGATCAACCCGCGGGTGAACCCGGCGGGGAGGTCCGCGATCGTGTCGTAGCGATCGAATGCCTCGAAGGGCGACGGGAACACGACCCCGCCGAGATCGAACAACACCGCTTCGTACGACACGGCGGCCGACGGTAGTCGGCCCGGCCCCGAGTGCCAGACTGCCTGCGATGGGTGAGTGGCCGCGGCGGCCCTGGGGACTGCGCCTCGATCGGCGACGTTTCCTCGCCGCGAGCGCGGCGACCGTGCTCGCGGCCTGCACGTCGCGCAACGCCGCGAACGAGCGACCGTCGACCAGCACCATCCCGGGCCGGGTCGACGGCCCCCACCTCGGCGACGATCCGTTCGGGCTCGGTGTCGCGTCGGGCGATCCGCGCGCCGACGGCGTCACGCTCTGGACGCGCCTCGCCGGCGACGACCTCGGCCCGCAACGCATTCCGGTCGCCTGGGAACTCGCCACCGACGAGCGGTTCGGCCGCGTCGTGCGCCACGGCACGATCGACGCGACCGCAGACCTCGGCCATGCGATCCATATCGACCTCGACGGTCTCGACCCAGGCAGCGAGTTCCATTACCGCTTCCACACGCGCGAGCACACCTCACCCACCGGCCGGACACGGACCGCTCCCGCGCGGCACGAACGCGCGCCGCTCCGGTTCGCGTTCGCATCCTGCCAGGAGTACCAGGAGGGTTGGTACACCGCATACCGCGATGCCGCAGCTGGCGACCTCGACCTGCTCGTCCACCTCGGTGACTACATCTACGAGCACGGGGTGCACGACGACGGTGTACGACGCCACGAAGGCGGGCCGGTCACGACCCTCGACGACTACCGACGGCGCTACGCGACCTATCGCTCCGATCCCGACCTCCGCGCGGCGCATGCGGCGTGTCCCTGGGTCATCACGTGGGACGATCACGAGGTCGCCGACAACTACACGGGGCTCGTCGCCGGCGCACTCGCCGACCCCGACCCCGACCCGCTCGCGTTCGCGCGGCGGCGCACGGCCGCGTACCGGGCGTGGTACGAGCATCAGCCGGTTCGCGTCGCCGCCCCGACCGGTGCCGACCTCGCGATCCATCGCGCGGTCCCCTGGGGATCCGACGTCCTGCTCCTCGCGCTCGACACGCGGCAGTATCGGTCCGAACAGACGTGTAGCCCGATCGACATCGGGCCGATGTGCGACGAGATGCGCGGCGGTGGCCCGACGGTGCTCGGCGACGCCCAGCACGCATGGCTCGAACGCGAACTCGACGCGTCCGCAGCGATGTGGAACGTGCTCGCCAACCAGGTTCTCTTCGCGCCGATGACCTTCGGGCCCGAGCGCTCGGTACAGCTCGACGGCTGGGACGGGTACCCGGCGGCGCGGCGGCGGGTCACCCAGTTCCTCGACGACCATGGCGTTCGCAATCCGGTGTTCATCACCGGTGACATCCACCTGAGCGCCGTCAACGACGTTCGTGCCGATGTCGACGATGCCGCGTCGCGGGTCGTCGCGACGGAGTTCGTCGGCACGTCGATCTCCAGCGGCAGCGACGCGATCCTCGCCGGCTTCCACGATTCGATCGTCGAACAGAACCCGCACCTGCGTTGGATCGAGCACGATCATCGTGGCTACGTCGTGTGCGAGGCCGGTCCCGACGCCTTCACCGCCGAGTACCGCTTCGTCGACGACGCACGCGACCCGGAGTCGCGCGTCCGCACGGCGCGCCGATGGGCGATCGAGCCGGGCCGGCCCGTCGCCGAGGCGTGAGGGCCCCGCTCGGCTTGACCGCGAACGGCCCGCGCGGGAAGGTACGCGCCATGGCGACGATCACGGACCTGTGGCGGTATCCGGTCAAGAGCATGATGGGCGAGCGGCACGACACGCTCGACCTCACCGACGCCGGTGTGCTCGGCGACCGGGGGTGGGCCGCGCGTGACGAGGTGCGCGGCGGGATCCGCGGTGCGAAGAAGATCGCATCGCTGATGCGGCTCGCGGCGCGCTACGTCGAGGCGCCGACCGTCGAGCGACCCGTCCCGCACGCGGTGATCACGTTGCCCGACGGTTCGACGGTCGCCACCGACGCTCCCGACCGCGACGCTCGCCTCAGCGCCGCACTCGATCACCCGGTGACGCTGTTCCCGTTGCTACCGCCCGACGCGCTCGATCACTACCGGCGCGGTGCCGCCGACACCGACGACTTCTTGGAGGAACTCCGAAACGTCTTCGGTCGTGAGGGCGACGAACCACTCCCGGACCTGTCGAAGATGCCGCCGGTGATCTTCGAGTACGAGTCGCCCCCGGGGACGTACTTCGACGCCTTTCCGCTGCTGCTCATGACCCAGCAGTCGCTCGCGACGATCGACGCCGACGTTCGGCGATTCCGGCCGAACTTCGTGCTCGACGCGCCGACGGGTGCGCCCTTCCCGGAGACCGACTGGGTCGGCGCGACCCTGCGGATCGGTGAGGTCGAGGTGCGGGTCGAGACCGAATGCCCACGCTGCGTCATGGTCACCCGCGGGTTCGGCGATCTTGCCGAGGACCGCTCGGTGCTGCGCCGCGTCGTGCGCGACGCCGACCAGAACCTGGGCGTCTACGCGACGGTCGTGCGGCCCGGCGTCGTGCGGGTCGGCGACGCCGTCGAGGTCGTCTGACAGCGCCCGTCGCGCACGCCCGTCGTTACGGCTCGAGGAGCTCGTCGGCGTCGCGCAACGTCGCGTCGCGCTTGTCGACGAACGCCTGGCGCAATTCGTCGGAGTCGCCGTAGAGATTGATCTCGAACGTGTAGCCCTGCTCCATCCGGTAGGAGCGCTTCACATCGACGGGATCGATCATGTTGATCGACTCCTTCGCTCGGCGCATCACCAACGGGCTCTTCGCCGCGATCACCTCCGCGATCTCGAGCGCCGCGTCGAGCAACTGTTCGCGGGGCACGACGCGCTCGACGCTGCCGTAGTGCTGGAGTTCGGCCGCGGTTGCCATCGCACCCGTGAAGAACATCGCGCGCATCTTGTGGCCGGGGACGAGTCGGGCGAGGTGCGTCGCGGTCCCGAGCGCGCCGCGGTCGATCTCGGGCACACCGAACGTCGCGTCGTCGGATGCGACCACGATGTCGGCGTTGCCGGCGATGCCGATACCGCCCCCGAGGCAGAAGCCGTTGACCGCGGCGATCACGGGGACCTCGCAGTCGTAGACGGCCGCGAAGGTCTCGAAACAGCCGCGGTTCACCCCGATCATCGACTTGTTGGTCGGGTCGGCGGCGAGTTCCTTGATGTCGACTCCGGCCTGGAACCCCTTGCCCTCGGCGCGCACGATCACGACGTGCACGCTCGGATCGCGTCCGGCGCCACGGATCGCATCGGCGAGCGCATACCAGCCGGCGACCGGGAGCGCGTTGACGGGCGGGTTGTCGATGGTGACGATCGCGATCGGGCCGCGACGCTCGGAGCGGATCATGCGCCGAGCATACGGTGGCAAGATGCCGGGCATGACCGATGCAACCATGGCCCCGGAGTCGCTGCTCGCGGCGATGACCCTCGACGAGAAGTGCGCGTTCGTGGCCGGACGCGATCTCTGGCACACGCCAGGTTGCGAGCGGCTCGGGATCCGACCGCTCAAGGTGAGCGACGGTCCGGTCGGCGTGCGCGGCGACCAGTGGGCCGGCGGGGCGACGAGCACCTCGTTCCCGTGCGGGAGCGCGCTCGGCGCGACCTGGGACCCCGACCTCGTCGAGCGGGTCGGGGCCGCACTCGGGAGCGAGGCGCGCGACAAGGGCGTCCACGTCGTGCTCGGACCGACGGTGAACCTCCACCGCACGCCGCTCGCGGGTCGCAACTTCGAGTGTTACAGCGAAGACCCCCGGCTGTCGGGGACGCTCGGCGCCGCCTGGGTGCGTGGTCTGCAATCGCAGCGGGTCGCGTGCACCGTGAAGCACTTCGCGGCCAACGACCAAGAGCACGAGCGCATGACCGTGAGCGCGGAGGCCGACGAACGGACGTTGCGCGAACTGTATCTGCGCCCCTTCGAGATCATCGTCCGCGACGGAGGTGCCTGGGGCGTGATGAGCGCCTACAACCGGCTCGGCGGGACCTACTGCGGCGAGCATCCCTGGCTCCTCACCACGGTGTTGCGCGACGAGTGGGGCTTCGACGGGTTCGTGATCTCCGACTGGTTCGGCACTCACTCCACCGCCGCGGCGGCCGCCGGGCTCGACCTCGAGATGCCGGGACCGGCGCAGTGGTTCGGCCCGCAACTCGCCCGCGCAGTCGCCGACGGCGCGGTCGCCGAGGCGGTGGTCGACGAGATGGTCCGTCGCCTCCTGCGGATCTACGACCGCACCGGTGCACTCGACCCCGACGACGATCGCCCGAGCAGCGAACGCAGCGTGGAGCACCGTGCGCTCGCCCGCGAGGCGGCGGCAGCGTCGTTCGTCCTCCTCCACGACCAGCGCTCCGTGCTCCCCCTCGATGCGGCGACGTTGCGTTCGATCGCGGTGATCGGACCCAACGCCGACATCGCCAACGTGCAGGGCGGCGGATCGGCGCGCGTCTCGACCCGTCATGAGGTCACGCCGCTCGACGGGATCCGGGAGCGTGCCGGCACCGAGGTCGCCGTGCAGTTCGAGCGTGGCTGCGTGAACCACAAGACGATGCCGCCGTTCGAGACACGCCGGCATGCCACGGGGCCGCTCACCGTCGAGTACTTCGGTGATGCCGAGTGGTCGGGGCAGCCGGTTCGCGTCGATCGATCGACCCGCAGCTACCACCTGTGGCTCGGCCAGTGGTGCCCCGAGGTCCCCCTGCACTTCTCGGCACGCGTCACCGGCACGATCGCGGTCGACGAGTCGGGCCGGTGGTCGCTGTCGCTCGTCAGCGCGGGTCGGTCGCGCCTGTGGATCGACGACGAACTCGTCGTCGACAACTGGGATCCGCAACCGGGCGAGTTCTTCTTCGGGATGGGGAGCAGCGAGGTCATCGGCGAGCAGACGTTCGCGGCCGGACGCGAGTACGCGTTGCGGGCCGAGTTCGTGACCACGATGCCGGGCGTCGCGGGCCTCGTGATCGGCATGCTCCCACCGATCCCCGGCGACATGATGGAGCGGGCGGTGGCCGCGGCCGCGGCGGCCGATGTCGCGCTCGTGGTGGTCGGGACCAACAGCGACTGGGAGAGCGAGGGGATCGACCGAGCCGACCTGGCACTGCCGGGGCGCCAGCGCGAATTGATCGAACGTGTCGCTGCCGCGAACCCGCGGACGATCGTGGCCGTCAACAGCGGCGCGCCCGTCGATCTCGGCTGGCGCGCCGACGCCGGAGCCGTGCTGCAGTGCTGGCTGCCGGGCCAGGAGTGGGGCGACGCCCTCGCCGCGGTGCTGTTCGGCGACGCCGATCCCGGCGGGCGGTTGCCGACGACGCTGCCCGAGCACTTGACCGACACGCCTGCGCACGCGGGCGGCGTGAGCGACTATCCGGGCGTCGGGGGGACCGTTCACTACGGCGAAGGCGTATTCATGGGCTATCGCGGCTACGACCGCGACGACATCACGCCGGCCTTCTGCTTCGGACACGGCCTGTCGTACGCGACGTTCGAGTACGGGCCGCTCGCGTTGTCGGCCGCGTCGATCACGGCGACCAGCGGGGTCATTGCGCGTCTCGACGTGACGAACACGTCGACACGTTCGGGGACCGAGGTCGTGCAGTGCTACGTGCGCGACGAGATCGCGTCGGAACCCCGCCCGGTGCGCGAACTCGCGGCCTTCGCCAAGGTGCAACTCGCGCCGGGCGAGACCCGCTCGGTCGAACTCGTGCTCGACGCGCGTGCATTCGCGTTCTGGTCGACGACCGGTCGCGACTGGCTCACCGAACCCGGTCGGTTCGAGATCGCCGTCGGGCGCTCGTCGCGTGACCTGCGCGCGACGGCGACCGTCGACGTCATGCCTCGGTGAGCAGGCCCTGCGCGGCCACGAGCCGTCGCAGGCCCTCGCGCCAGTGCACCGTGCACGGCCCCGCGATCGAACGGAACTTCGTGATGTCGCACGCGACGCTCTCGATCGTGTGCGCGGTCGGGCCGAACGACACCGAATTGCCTGTGATCTCTGCGAGGTAGGCGCACCACTCCTCGATGCTCACCTGCTCGTCACCCGCCCAGTTGACGATCGTCGCCGGCACCGATGCGGCGGCGAGCAGCGAGCCGAGCGACCCGACGATGTCGTCGAGATGGATCGGGTTGTAGACGCTGGGTGAGTTCGTGTGCACAGGCACAGGTTTCCCCGCGCGCATCAACGCGAGGTGGAAGAGCGGCCAGCCGAAGTTGTCGCCGTAGGGCACCGAGAGGCGCGCGATTGTCGTCGGCAGGTCGTAGGCCCGCGCCGCATACCTCGCCACGACCTCCGCGCTGATCTTTGCGATCGAGTACGTCGGCATGAAGCCGAAGGGGCGGTGGTTGTCGCCCAACGGGTCGGTCTCGACGAACGCGCGATGTCCGTCGGGTTCGTACACCGCGGTCGACGAGCAGTGGAGGAAGGCGCGCGCCCCGGCGCAGTGGCGCATCAAGAGCCCCAGAGCCTCGCCGTTCGCGCGCAGGTCGCGATCGAAGTCGTTGGTCTTGGCGACCGCGAAGTCGAGCACGTAGTCGAAGTCGTGCGGCAACTCCTCGAAGTCGCTCGACTCGAGGTCGACGCGTTCGCACCGTACGCCGGCGCGTTCGAGCCGGTCCTGTGCCGCGGGATCGGAGAACCGCGCGATCGCCCACACCTCGGCCGTCTCGGCGAGGCGCTCGGCCACGGGCGCCCCGACCTGGCCGGTCGCCCCCGTGACGAGGAGTTTGGTGCCGGCGAGGTCGACGGGATCGATCATGCGGCCAGCCTCACATTGCGAGGAGGCCCTTGTCGATCCGAAGCACCTCGGTGGTGATCGAGCGCGCCTCGTCGGACAACAGGTACGCGATCGCGGCGGCGATCTCGTCGGTGTGGATCGGGTCGGTGATGCGCATCACGGTGGCGCGCATCTCGTCCCAATCGAGGCCCGAGAAGTCGAGCGACGCTGCGAAGTCGGTCGCGACCCCTCCGGGTGCGATGCAGTTCGCCCGCACGCCACGATTGCGGTACTCGATCCCGAGCGCCTGGGTGAGCGAGATCACCCCACCCTTCGACGCGCAGTACGCGGCGCTGTACGGCTGGCCGCGGAGCCCGGCGACCGAGGCCAGGTTGACGATCGCGCCGCCGCCGTCGAGGAGCGCGTCGATCGCCGCGCGGCACATGAAGAACGTGCCGTCGAGGTTCACCGACAGCACCCGACGCCACTCGTCGATGCCGTGCTCCTCGGTCCGGCGCATCATCCCGATACCGGCGCAGTTCGCGAGCCCGTCGAGTCGTCCGTGCGCGGCGACGACGCCGGCGACGATCTCCGCGCACTGGTCGTAATCGGCCACGTCGGCGACCGAGTGACCGGCCAGCTCGGTGTGTTCGGCGAGCGCGTCGGCGTCGAGGTCGACACCCCAGACGATCGCGCCCTCGGCCGCGAGGCGGGTGGCGGCGGCACCACCGATCCCGCGTCCCGCGCCGGTCACGATCACGATTCGGTCTTCGAGACGTCGCACGGATGGACACTCTTGCCGGTCGCGGGCGAAGCTGGCACTTCGGAGCGGAGAACCATGCGCGATGCGATGACGGGCAAGGTGGTGCTGGTCACCGGCGCGAGCCGGGGGATCGGCGCGGGGATCGCGCGCCGCTTCGCCGCCGAAGGCGCCCGCGTCGCGGTGACGGCCCGCAGCCTCGAACCCGGGAGTGGCGGCCACCTCGCCGGGTCGCTGCAGGAACTCGTCGCCGAGATCGAAGCCGACGGCGGGGTCGCGTTCGCGATCGCCGCCGATCTCGCCGACCCTACCGTCGACCGCGCAGCGATCGTGCGCGCGGCCGAAGCCGCACTCGGCCCGCTCGATGTCCTCGTCAACAACGCCGCGGCGTGCTTCTACCTCCCGATCGAACAGACCTCCGAGAAGCGCCTCCGGGTCGCGCTCGAGATGAACGTGGTCGCGCCCTATCTGCTCGCGCAGGCCGCGCTGGCGAGTCTGCGCGCCAACCGGGGGTTCGTGCTCGACATCACCTCGGAGATCGTGCGCCGGCCCGACGGTCCACCGTTCGATCGTGTCATCGGCCCGCAGCGAGCGGCGTCGACCTACGCGGGCAGCAAGGCCGCGCTCGATCGGATCACGCAGTCCATGGCGATCGAGTGGTGGCCCGAGGTCGGCGTCAACGCGCTCGCACCACACGCTGCCGTCCGCACCGAAGGCGCGAGCGCGGTGGTCGATCTTCCGGACGCCGCGTGCGAACCGATGGAGACGATGGTCGAGGCCGCGCTCGCGCTCTGCACCGGCGATCCCGCGACGAACACCGGGCAGATCACGACCAGCCTCGCGCTCCTCGCGGCAACCCGCCGCGCCGTCCACACGCTCGACGGTCGCACGGTGATCGACGCCGAGCCGTGGCTGGCGCGCGTCCAGTGAGGTTCGCGCGTTCGACGGCAGCGATCACGGCGCTGATCCACGAGTACTGCTTCTGCCTCGATGGCGGCGACCTCGAAGGTGTCGCCGATCTGTTCGCGCACGCGACGATGACGTCGTCGTCGCGCCCCGACCGTGTGCTCACCGGGCGCGACGAGATCCGACACAACTACGACGGCGTGCTGCTCTACCCCGACGGCACGCCGCGCACGCTGCACCGGATCACGAACACCACGATTTCGATCGGCGATCGCGACCTCGGCGATCGCGACCCCGGAGCCGCGACCGCCTCGGCCCGCTCCTATTTCGACGTGGTGCAGCAGGTAGAGAACGGCGGCCCGCTCGCGTCGATCCTCGCAGGCGAATACCGCGACCGCTTCGTGCTCGCCGATGGTGTCTGGCGGTTCGAGCACCGCGAGATCCGACCCGTGTTCCTCGGCGACCTGACGCACCACATGCGCTCCCGGCGGTGACCGCCCGCGCGGTGCGCGCCGCGCTGTACGTGCCGCGCGAAGCCGACGTGTGAGAATCGGGGGTATGAGCCTCGAGACGAACACCATCGCCGGACCGCAGGCCGAACGGGTCTTCCTGCTCCTGCACGGCTACGGCGCCGACGAACGCGACCTCGGCGGGATCCTCCCGTACCTCGACGCCGACGGGCACCTCGCGACCGTGCTGCCGCGCGCACCACTCGCCGCTCCCGGAACGCCGGGCTTCGCGTGGTACGAGTTCGCCGACACCGAGGCCGTCGCCGCGGGCTACGCCGCCGCACGGGAACAGCTCGACGATCTCCTCGACACGACGTGCGCCGAGCGCGGCTTCGCGCGCGCCGAGGCGATCGTCGGCGGGTTCTCCCAGGGCGCCGGCCTCGCGCTCGGCCTCGGACTCCAGGCACCCACCGCCGACCGACCACACCCCAAGGCCGTCCTCGCGATGAGCCCGGCGGTGCCGTCGCCCGACCTGCTCGCGCTCGACCCGCAGACGATCGGCGACGTGCCGGTGCTGATCCAGCACGGCACCGACGATCCGCTCATCCCGGTCAAGCAGGTCCGCGCCGTCGCGCGGTCGTTGCGCTCGCTCGGTGTCCCGCTCGTGTATCGCGAGTATCCGATGCAGCACAACGTCGCGATGGAGTCACTGCGAGACGCGCGCGGGTGGCTCGACCAAGTGGTCGGCGGCGAACGACCCGACGAACCCGTTCCCGACGATCCGATCGAACTCGTGGCGTCGGTGACGACGGCGGAGTGGGAGCGCGAGGTCGTGCAGAGCGAGGTGCCGGTGATCGTCGACTTCTGGGCGCCGTGGTGCGGTCCGTGTCGGCAGGTCGGCCCCGTGGTCGAGGCGATGGCTGCGATGCGACGCGGCAGCTACAAGTTCGTGAAGGTCAACATCGACGAAGAACCCCGGCTCGCCGAGCAGTTCGGTGTGCAGAGCATCCCGCTCATCGGCCTGTTCCGCGCCGGTCGGCTGGAACGCCAGGCGCTCGGCGCCAAGCCGCGCCAACAACTCGAGGCCGAACTGGGGATGCTCGTCCTGCCCTGAGCCGCGTTGGCGCCGTCAGCCGGGGACGCGAGCCGCGCCGGCCCAGCCGTTGCGGTAGATGCTCGACACGCGCACGAACGCACCCGTGTAGGGCGCGCCGACGTACTGGCCGTTGCCGACGTACATCCCGACGTGGTGGATCGGGCTGCCGTAGAAGACGAGGTCGCCGGGGAGCAGGTCGTCGCGCGACACCTTGGGGAGCATTGCGTACTGCGCGCGGGACTGGTGCGGGAGGTAGAAGCCGGCCTGCGCCCACGCCCAGCCGGTGAGGCCCGAGCAGTCGAACGTCGGCGGGTCGACGACGTCCCACGACCCCGGGGTCGCGAAGCGGTACGGCTTGCCGATCTGGGCGAGTGCCGCGTCGACCGCGGCCTGGGCACGCGGGTTCGGTGCGACGACCGAGATCGGCGGGCCTGCGTTCGAGCCGCCTCCGCTGTTCCCCGAACCCGAGTCGTTGCTGCCGCTTCCGCCGTTGTCGCTTCCGCCGTTGCTACCGCCGTTGTTGTCGTTCTGGGCGTCTTGGGCGGCCTGGCGTTCCTGTTCGGCGCGCGCCGCGGCCTCTGCGGCGGCGGCCTGGCGTTGTTGTTCCTGCGCGATCAGCTCGCGCAGCTCGCCCTGGGTCTGGGCGAGGAGCTGTTCTTGTTGGCGGTTCGCGGCTTCGAGGCCCGTGACCGCCTCGTCGAGCCGGGCGCGTTCGGCGTCGGCCTGCTGCTTGGCCACCTCGAGCCCGGCCCGCTGGTCGGCGAGCGCGGAGCGTGCGGCCTTGAGCGAGTCGATCATCTCGTTGTCGTGCGCCGCTGCCGCCGACAGGTACATCTGGCGGGCACCCGACTCGGAGAAGTCGTCGCCCTGGAGTTCGGGCAGGAGCGTCGCGGCCGAGCCCTGCGCGATGTAGAGGGCCGCGGCCCGGTCCTCGAGGTCGCCCTGCGAACGCCGGGCGTCGACCTCGGCGGCTCCCATCAGGGCCGTCGCGTCGGCGATCTGCGCCTCGAGGTCGGCGATGCGTTGGCGGGCGTCGAGGAGGTCCTCGTCGAGCATCGAGATGCGCGCGCCGTTCGCTTCGATCTGCTCGGCGATCTCTTTGGCCTTCGCCCGCTTGTCGGCGATGGTGTCGGCGCCGGCCGACGTGGTGAGGGCGACGGGCGCGGCGAACGAAGCCAGGAGGGCGAGTGCCACCGCCAGGCTTCGCCGTCCGGTGCGGACCGGGGTCCGTCGTCGGGCGGCAATGCTGCTCGGGAGTCCTGCAGAAGAAGGTCGCATGAGCTGGAGGGTGCGATCGGCCTGGTCGACACGTACGAAACCGTGCCGGCGGGTCGATCGGCACGGGACCGTAGCAGCGGCCCGCGACGCCCTGCGGGTCGGCTGTCGAAATCGCCCGCTGACCAGGAGGAACGCCGGGCCCGCCTCGGCGGAGCGCGTTTGTCCAGGTCAGCGCCTCGTGAACTCGTGAAATCCCCGGTCAGGCG
>SXJQ01000032.1 GCA_005779345.1 Actinomycetota bacterium | reverse complement strand
GAACGCGGCAAGGCTGAGATCGGCGACCTTGAAGTCGCCGGAGACGGTCGTGCGCGTCGAATCGGTTGTGGTCATGGGTCCATGGACTCCTTCGTAGGATCTGCCGTCGGACGCGCGAAGCACGCCACAACGCTCGAAAGAGTCGGCCCGGATCACCGGGTGACAGCCACAGGGGACCCGACTGCGCCCGACACTCTAGCGCCGAGGTCATCCCGTCATCTACCCCCACCTCACCGCCCCCCACCCGAAACGAACGTTGAGTGGAACACCCGAATATCCGGGTGAACCACTCAACGTTCGTGGCGGGTCGTGGCAAGCAGGGCGGCCCGTTCAGGGTTGGGCGGCGAGACGGTCCTTGAGGGTGAAGATCGCGTCGATCGGGCCGGGGTCGACGTCGTTGTCGAGCGCCAGGTAGCAGCTCACCCAGTCGCCGAGGTACATCAGATCGAGGAGCTGCGCGAGCCGCGTCTCGCCTGCGGCGCGCACCTCGATCACCTGGTGCACGGCCTCTTCGATGATCTCGCGCGTGATCGCGAACCGAGCGTCGAGTCGCGCGTGTTCGAAGCCATGACGCAACTCGATCAACGTCAGGAGTTGCCGCGTGACGTCGCCGTGCTGACCCCACGCGCAGATCTCGTTGTGGTCGAGCTCGGGGTAGGTGTGCCAGTAGGCAGGCGCCTTCGCGTTCTCGTTGATGTCGCACTTCCAGCGGTACGCCGCGACCGCGCCGAGAGCACCGCCGCCGTAGACGAGCGGGAACGTCCGCCCGATCCGACGGGCGATCTCGCGCGCCTCGTTCGCCGGCGCGGCGACCGCTCGCGCACACGCGTCGCGGCGGCGGGTGAGCTGTTGTTCGGCCGCCGCCAACTCACGATGCGCGTCGGGCAACAACCCCGTCCGCATCATCGTGACGAAGATCGGCGCGATCAACGCGCCCAACGCCGCGCGCGGCAGGTACCCGTCGGGACACGGCACGTGCAACGAACCCGTCGACGCGGCGAGCTCCGCCAAGGGCCCGCCCTTCGCGATGACGACCAAGCGCGCGCCGCGTTCGACCGCGGCCCGTGCCATCGACTCGGTTTCCTCGGTCCCCCCCGAGTACGAGACCGCGATCACGAGCGACCGCGGCCCGATGAACGCGGGCACCCGATACTGCTTGAGCACCGTCACCGGGACCGGCAACCGATCGTTCGCCACCGACGCCAGCACGTCGCCCGAGATCCCGCTCCCGCCCATCCCGCACACGACGACGTGATCGAGATCCGCCGCGGCCGGGAACAACGCCGGATCGATCGCCCCCGCCGCGCGATGCGCGTCGGCGAGCTGTTCGGGCAGTCCCTCCACCGCATCGAGGAACCGCAGCGAGTCGGTACTCACAGTCGCGCTCGCAAGCTCGCCACTCCGGTACTCACAGTCGCGCTCGCAAGCTCGCCACTCCGGTACTCACGGTCGCGCGCGCACTCGGCTACGCGCTGAACGTCGGGGTGATGCCGTCGGCGGCGGCCTTGGCGAGCAGCCGCGCGTCTTCAGCGTCGTCGACCGCGGTCGCCTCGTCGATCAGCATGATCGGGATGTCGTCCTTGACGTCGTAGCGCCGCTTCAGCCGCGGGTTGTAGAGCACCTGCTCATCCGCGAAGTAGAGCAACGGGCCCTTGTCTTCGGGGCAGGCGAGGATCTCGAGGAGCTTGGGGTCGAGTGCCATGACGCTCTTTCTAGTTGGCGGGAGCGCCCACCGCGGGATCCGCGGCGCGAATCGCCCGAGACGAGCCGGACGAGCCGGACGAACCGCTCGAGCCGGGGAACGAAACGATCGGTCAAGCGCGCACGATGGCCAACACCTCGTCGGTGCGGGCATCGCAGGCGGCGCGATCCGCCGCCTCGAGGTTGAGGCGCAACAGCGGCTCGGTGTTCGACGGGCGGAGGTTGAACCACCAGTCGCCGCAATCCACGGTGAGCCCGTCGAGGCGGTCCTGGTCGGCCGAGGCGTACGCGGCGGCGACCCGCTCCGTCGCCGCGGCGGGGTCGTCGACCCGACTGTTGATCTCGCCCGACGCCGCGTACCGCTCGAACGGCTTGCGCAGCTCCGAGAGCGGCACGCCCGCCCGGCTCAACTGCTCGAGCACCATGAGCGCGGCGATCGAACCCGAATCCGCGCGCCAGTTGTCGCGGAAGTAGTAGTGCGCGGAGTGCTCGCCGCCGAACACCGCGCCCGACTCGGCCATCACCTGCTTGATGAACGAATGCCCGACCCGGGTCCGCAGCGGCGTTCCGCCCGACTCGCGCACCACCTCGGGCACCGTCTTGGAACAGATCAGGTTGTGCACGATCGTCTCACCGGGGTGGCGGTCGAGGATGCCCTTCGCCACGATCGCGGTGGTCGTCGACCCCGAGACCGGCTCGCCGAGATCGTCGACGAGGAACACGCGGTCGGCGTCGCCATCGAAGGCGAGTCCGATGTCGGCGCCCTGCGCCACCACCGCGGCCCGGAGGTCGGCGAGGTTCTCGACCTGGATCGGATCTGCGGGGTGGTTCGGGAAGGTGCCGTCGAGTTCGGGGAACAGCACGTCGAGCGTGAACGGCAACGACCCGAACACGACGGGGACGACGAGCCCACCCATCCCGTTCGCCGTGTCGGCGATCACCTTGAGCGGGCGCAGTACCGACACGTCGACGAAGCCGCGGACGTGCGCCCCGAAGTCGTCGAGCAGGTCGAGGTGCTCGACCGTGCCGGCCACCTCGGCCTTCTCCATCACGCCCGCGGCGACCGTCTCTTTGATCTGGCGGAGCCCGGTGTCCTCGCCGACGGGCGCGGCGCCGGCACGACACAACTTGATCCCGTTGTACTGCGCCGGGTTGTGGCTGGCCGTGAACATCGCGCCGGGCGCGTCGAGCCGGCCCGACGCGTAGTAGACGACATCGGTCGAGCACAGGCCGATGTCGACGACATCCACGCCGGCGCGGGTCACGCCCTCGATGAACGCGGCCGCGAGCGGCTCCGAACTCGGCCGCATGTCGCGGCCGATCACGATGCGATCAGCCCCGGCGAACCGGGCGAAGGCGTTCCCGATCCTGCGGACGACGGTGTCGTCGATCTCGTCGGGATGGATGCCTCGGATGTCGTAGGCCTTGAAGATGGCGTCGAGCGACACCGGTCATCACCTCGGGGAAGGCCGGTCGACCGCGACTCGTCGCGGTTCAGGACTCCGGCAGTGCAGGGGGATCCGGGGGGAACGGTGGCGGCGGGGCCGACAGCTCCGGATCGGGGACGGGCCATGGTAACGGCGCGGCCCGCCTCTCCCCACCCGACATCGCCTCGGCGGCCGGACCCGTGCCGTGACCTGGGGGTTCGTCGGTCGCGGGGCCGTCGAGCGCGGCCGGCGTGGGTGGCACCGGCCGGAACCACGACCGGCGGCGCGGCCGCCACACGACGAGGCCCGCGAGACCGACGAGCCCCGCCAGCGTCCCGAGGCGCCCGGCCCAGTCCCACCCGGTGAGCCCGTAGGTGAGCCGCACGTCGCGTTCGGTCGGTATGACGACCATGAGGTTCGGCGAGATCCGCCAGGGTCCCTCGGCGCCCGACACCTCCCAGTTCGGGAAGTACGAGGTGCGCACCACGACGGGGATCCCGACCCGGTCGACCGTGAACGACAGCGAGTCGACCGCTTCGACGACGTCGGAGACCTCCACCGCTGGGAGCGGTTCGGCCTCCACGTCGGCGAGCTCGGAGATGTCGACGCGACGCCAGGTGTCGGGTCCGCCGTCGGCGAAGGTCTGGTCGAGGAGCGCGTCGTTCATCCACCACGGCGCGGCCGCGCACTCCCAGTCGTCGAGCGTCGGGTCGTAGCGCGGCGGTTCGGCCGGCGTCGTGCCGAAGCACTCGGCCTTGTCGCCGCCGTGCACCGTGGCCACGACCGGCTCGTTGTGCAACGGCGCGACGAGCGCGAAGTCGGCGAGCTCGTAGATCTTCCACGACTTGGGGTCGCGATCGTCGACATCGCCGACGGTCGCGACGAGGTGCAGGTCGGGGTTCGCGTCGGCCTTCGCCTGCATCTCGGGCGTCCACGCCATGTAGTAGCGGACGCCGAGCATCGCCATGTGCCGGACCCCGCGATCGAAATCGGCGGTCGATCCGTACTGGAGGCCGCGCACGGGATTCGAGGGCGACTTGGCGACCTCGCTCGTCGTGAGGAAGTGGTACGGCATCGTCGCCGAACTCTCGAAGTAGAGCCCCTCCATCGAACCGATCCGACCGTCGGTCCAGTAGGGCAACAACTCGAGCGCGAGCGCGCCGCCGTAGTTGTCGAACTCGGCGTGGCCCGTCTCCCACAGCGCGCGTCCGGGTTCGAGCGCGCCCATCGTCGACATGATCCGCTGGTACTCGAGCCAGCCCTTGCCGTCGGTGCCGTCGGGGGGCGGCCCGGGCCGCTTCACCTCGTAACCCTCGAAATTCCACTTCGCCCACGACGACACGAACTCGCGGTTCTTGTCGGCCCACAAGAACGACGGGATCCCGACGGCGAGTGCGAGGACACCGATCGTGATGCTCATCGCGAGCCGCCGGAAACGACGCGCCGCGGCACCATCGGCGCGGAGATGGTCGGGGACGTATTGCTCGACAGCGCTCGCTTGCCCGAGGTCGCCGGCCTGCCCGAAGTCGCCGGCCTGCCCGAGGTCGCCGGCCGCGAGCGCGGCACGCTCGGCCGCGACCGAGGCGAGGTAGTCGAGGCGGTCGCCGTCGCGCACCCAGGCGCCGGCGCCGATCACGACGTACGCGGCGAGGCGGCACAGTTCGGCCGCGCCGACGGCGGCGAGCAGACCCAACAGCAGCCAGTAGAAGGGAAGGAATCGCGTGTTCCAGATGTGGTGTTCGGGCCACACGACGAACAGCGTCCCGAAGATCGTGCAGGCGGTCGCGAGCACGAGTGTCGTCGCCCGGCGCCACCAACCGGCGGCGAAGATCGCGACCGCGACGAGCGCCCACAACCACCACGGCCGCGGGATGCTGCCCGACGCGGCCCAGAGCCCGTCGGCGTCGCGCTTCGACTCCAGCCCGAACAGCGCCGAACCCCAGTTCAGGACCTTCTCGTAACGCATGCTCGCGGTGAAGTGTTGTGCGCCGACGAGCGGTAACGACCAGGTCGCGGTGAGCAACGCGCCCACCGCGGCGACCGGCACCGTGAGGACGAGCGCCTTGACGAACCCGCCGCGGGTGCCGCGCCGCTCGGTGGTCGCGTAGCGCCACCAGTGCACGAGTGCGAGCAGCACGCCGAGCAGCGCGGCGAACGCGGCGACGACGATGTGGCTCGTGACCGTCGCCGCGAGCAACACCGCGGGGAGCCACGGTCGCTTGCCGCGCTCGAGGAAGACGTTGAGCGCAGCGACGAAGAACAGGGCGAGTGCGAGCGCGATCGTGAAGCTGAACTCCCCCGCCATCGTCGACGCGAGGTTGCCCCCGTAGATCGTCCAGCCGGCCTTCCCCGGATCGTCGTTGAGCCCGATGCGCAGCTCGAAGAGGTAGCGCACCGCGACGATCGCGAACAACGGCGGGACCGGCCACGGGAAGCGGAGCTTGGATCCGAACACGTACGCGGCGGCCGGCAGGGCGATCGGGCCGGAGATGCTCACGAGCTTGAACGCGATGTTGTACGGCAGCACGAGGTCGAGGAGGGCGATCGCGAGCGCGGGGAACGGGAAGTAGAACTGCCCGATCGGGAACCCGCCGTACCAATGCGGCGACCAGCCCTGGACGCGGCCCCGACCGAACCACTCCTCGGCGAGGAACTTCGGCCAGTAGACGTGCGCGCCCATGTCGCCGCCGTTGGCGGTCGTGTCGCGCAGCACGAGGCTCGACAGGTGCGGGAACGGGTCCCACGTCCAGTCGATCAGGTGAACGCGGTGCGCGACCCAGACGCAACAGATCGCGGCGACCAGCCATCCGAGCGCCCGCTCGACGAGATGGCGCGGCTCGCGCGCGTCATCGTCGAGCGGGATCAGCGACATGCCTCATGATGCCAGTTGTCGACCGGCTCCCCGAGTCACCGACTGGCCGTGCGGCTCACTGACTGGCCGCGCAGCTCACCGGCTGGCCGCGCAGCTCAGCGACTGGCCGCGCAGCTCACCGGCTAGAACGCGCGAGTTCCAGGACCTCGTCGAGCGAGATCTCGCCCGTCCCGGCCTCCCACTGGTTCACCTCGCACTTGGAGCAACGACGGAACACGATCTCCTCGCCGCCGATCCGCATCCGAATGGCGACATCGTTCGCCCCTGCACATCCGTTGCACGTCATCCCAGCCTCCCTGCCAAGACGCAAGGCTCTCGTATCGGCCGCGATCCCCTCCGCCTGAAGCGGTCTGCGGTATCGACGTCGGCGTCCGCCACCCTCGGTGACGGGCGTCACCGCGACCTGCCCGCCGGGCGACGCTCGGTGTCAGCGAGAGACGACGAGCACGACGGTGAGCGCGTTGAACCCGAGGTGCAGCGCGATCGAGCGGGCGAGGCTCCCGGAACGTACGGCGAGGACGGCCGACACGATCCCGAGCACGACGAACGCCGGCAGGCCGACGGCGGCGTCGAGGTCGAGGAGATGCACCGTGGCGAACACGCCCGCGCTCACCGCGACTGCGGCCGCGGCCGGGAGCCGTCGCAGCAGCGAGCGCAGCAAGAGACCGCGGAACAACACCTCCTCGACCATCGGGGCGAGGATCGCCGCGACCACGACGAGCCCGACGAGCGCGAGCCCGTGCGCGTCGTCGAGTTGCTCGACGACCCCCTGGCGGTCGTCCTGGAGGAACGAGATCGGCATGACGACGATTCCGAGACCGATCTGGAGCGCGACCCCGCAGAAGAAGGCACCCACGACCGGCCCGACGCGATCGGCGACGACACCGAGGTCGACGCGCGGACCGCGCCCCTTGACGGTCGTGACGAGCGCGAGCAAGGCGCCGAATGCGACGAACTGGACGAGACTCGAGACCGCCGAGACCTCGACGTCTTGTTGCACGGTGAGGTGCTGCGCATCGGCACCGGTGACGGCCACCCACACGAACGTCGCCGTCACCGCAGCGACGAATCCGCCGCCGAACACCCAGAAGAAGTCGCCGATCCCCCAGCGGACGGGGCTGCGGGCGAACGCGGACGGTGACGGCGAGACAGTGGCGATCGGGCGACCCTACCGAGCCTGAGTAGGGGCGGGCACGATCGCGCCGTAGCATGACCCCTTCGTCTGCGGTCTGGAGCCCCCATGAGCCGTAATCCCCAGGAGCCATGGCGGCCGCCCGAGCCGCCGGGGCGTCCGCCGCGAGCGAACGGTCCCGGTGGCGGTCGCAGCCCGCTCGGCCCCACGCCGCGGAGCCGGTGGATGCCCTGGGTCGTGCTCGGTCTCATCGTCGTCGCGCTCATGGTCTTCTTCTCGAGCGCCTTGCCCGGCACCGGCGCGACCGTGGCCGAGTTGGAGTCGTTCAGCGCGCTCGAGGAACAGATCCGCGACGGCAACGTCGCGACGCTCGAGTACAACCCCGACACGCGGGCGATCAAGGGCGAGTTCGAGCCCGGCAAGGGCGTCGACGACGCTGCGGAGTTCCGCCTCACCGGCTCGGGCGACGACTTCGACGAGCAGTTCAAGGCGCTCCTCGACGAGCACGACGTCAAGTACTCCTACGACCCGCCCGAGCAGGGCAACATCTTCCTCACGCTGCTCGGTTACGCGCTCCCGCTGTTGCTGATCATCGGCCTGTTCATGTGGATGAGCCGGCGCGCCCAGGGTCAGATGGGCACCGTCATGAACATCGGGCGCAGCCGCGCCAAGGTGTACACGACCGAAAAGCCGCGCACGACCTTCGCCGATGTCGCCGGCTACGGGCCGGTCAAGGAGGAGATCAACGAGGTCGTCGACTTCTTGAAGCTGCCGGGCAAGTTCCGCGACATCGGCGCGCGCATCCCCAAGGGCGTGCTGCTCGTGGGTCCCCCCGGTACGGGCAAGACGCTCATCGCCCGCGCGGTTGCCGGCGAGGCCGGCGTGCCGTTCATCTCGGTGACCGGCTCCGACTTCATGG
>SXJQ01000291.1 GCA_005779345.1 Actinomycetota bacterium | reverse complement strand
ATGACCATCTTGGCGGCCCGGCGCGTCTTGCCGCCGGACTTGATCGTGCCCGCCGACGCGTCGGCCCCGCGCATGAAGCTCACCGGCCCGCTCGCGGTCCCGCCGCCCTTCAGGTACTCCTTCGACGAACGAATCCGCGACAGGTTGACGCCGGCGCCCGATCCGCCCTTGAAGATCACGCCTTCTTCGCGATACCAGTTGAGGATGTCGTCCATCGTGTCGTCGACCGACAGGATGAAGCAGGCGCTCGCCTGCTGGGGGACGCCCTTGACACCGATGTTGAACCAGACCGGCGAATTGAAGGCCGCGCGCTGGTGCACGAGGATGTACTTGAGTTCGTTGCGGAACGCCTCGGCCTCGTCGTCGTCGACGAAGTAGCCGTCGTCGCGGCCCCATTCGGTGATCGTGTCGGCGACGCGGTCGATGACCTGGCGCAGCGACCATTCGCGCTCGGGCGTGTCGAGCGTGCCCCGGAAGTACTTCTGGGCGACGATGTTGGTCGCGTTCACCGACCAGGTCGTCGGGAACTCGACGCCGGGCTGGAAGAACGCGTCGCCGCCATCGCGGTAGTTCTGGATGCGCGAATCGCGCCGCTCCCACACGACGGTGTCGTAGGGATGCACGCCCACCTGGGTGAAGTGCCGTGCGATTCCGATTCCGAGTTCCTGCGGCGTCGTCGCCATGTACTTGGTCCCCCCAAGAAGTTCGTTCGTCGCGACCACAAGATGTTGTGGTCGGCCCTCCCCCAACCGCGAGATGGAGGTGCATTACAGCACTCGAATTACAGCCGTGTCAACCGGAGCGGCCGCGCGGAGCCCCAGGTCAGAGCACATTCGCGCGAATCCACGCTCGTGAAACCGTGCACATGAGCAACTCTGGCAACTCGCGCCACAAGATGTAGTGGTCGCGGGCCTGTGCGGCGAACGTTCACCGGCCGTTCAGCGAGTCTTCGGCGCCGTGGTCTTCTCGAGCCGCTCGAGGCGGCGCAACTCGCCGACCTCACGCTCGAAGTCGGCGACGTCGTCGAAACCCTTGTACACCGACGCGAACCGAAGATAGGCCACCGGGTCGAGCCCGCGCAGCCGATCGAGCACCGCCATCCCGACCGCCTCGCTCGCCACCTCGATGCCCTGGGCGCGCAGGTCCTCTTCGATCGCGACGACGAGTTCGGCCACGGACTCGGGATCCACCCGGTTCGACACCGCGCGCTCGATCCCCGACATGAGCTTGACGGCATCGAAGGGTTCGGAGATTCCCGACCGCTTCCGGACGAGCAGCGGCAGCTCCTCGACCCGCTCATAGGTCGTGTAGCGCCGCGAGCACACGAGGCACTCCCGCCGACGGCGGATCGACGACGCTTCGTCGGCAGGACGCGAATCGACCACCTTGTCGTCGGTCTCACCGCAGTACGGGCATCGCACAACGTGATTGTCGCGCCGATCCCCACCCGAATCGTGCCGCCGGCAACCGTTCGCCCCGAGAATCGCCGCTCAGGGCGCCCAGAGGATGGTCTCCCCGGGGACGAGCACGTCGGAGTCGCGGCTGTCGCGGAGTTCGTCGACGACCTCGCGGGGGTCGTGATCGGGGGCGATGGTCTCGGCGATCCCCCACAACGTGTCGCCAGGTTCGACGATGTAGGTGATGACCTGCGGGTGGCGCTCGGGGGTGGCGAGGGTGGTGCCCCCGAGCGCGGCACCCGCTTGCCGAGCCACGCCCAGCACGCCCACCACCAGCGCGGCGGCGACGATCCGCCGCCGCCGGGACACGGCAGCGGCGGGTCGGTTGCTTCGCCGAACGGGTGGACGGACGGCGACCGGCCGGGTGGTGGTGGCGCGCGCGACGGCGTGCGCGCTCCCGGCGGTCGGGCGGGTGATCGTGGCTGCGGTCATCTCGTGCCTCTCGTGCTCGTCGTGCCTTCGTGCTGGTCGTGACTTCGTGCTGGTCGTGCTCGGGCCATCGAACCTGTGGCCTCGGACGCTCACGCTCCGTGGTGCCCGTGGGCACACCGGGCTGCGCTCGGTGGCCGGGCCGGGACCCATCGACGACCGTCGGCGACCGACGTCCACGATCCACGAACGCCCGTTCGATGTCAAGGAGAAATGCGAACGAGTGTTTGTGCCGAACGCGTGATCGTGTTACGTTGCACCCATGTCAACTGCGTCGACCCCCCGCCAGCCCAACCCCCGCCAGCCCAACCCCCGCCAGGCCACACCGGACCGGCCCGCCCCTGCCAAACATGGTGCGCCGCTCACGAAGCGCCAGCGTGAGGTACTCGAGTTCATCGACGAGGAGCAGCGCCGCCGGGGCTACCCGCCGTCGGTCCGCGAGATCGGTGAGGCGGTCGGGTTGTCGTCACCCTCGACGGTGCACGCCCACCTCGCCGCCCTCCAGGACAAGGGATACCTGCACCGCGACCCGACCAAGCCGCGGGCGATCGAACTGTCGTACGAGACCCAGAGCGGCGCCGCCGTCGAGCGCCGGCCGGTGCGTCACGTCCCGCTCGTCGGCGACGTGGCGGCGGGAACCGGGGTGCTCGCCGCCGAGAACATCGAAGAGACGCTGCCCGTCCCCGAGGATTTCACCGGCGAGGGCGAACTCTTCATGCTGCGGGTGCGGGGAGAGTCGATGATCGAGGCCGGGATCCTCGACGGCGATTTCGTGGTCGTGCGCGTCCAGGCCACCGCCGACAACGGCGACACGGTCGTCGCGGGCATCCCGGGCGAAGAAGCGACCGTCAAGACCTTCTTGCGGCGCAAGGGCAAGATCGTGCTGCGGCCCGAGAATCCGCTCCTCGACGAAATGGTCTTCGATCCCGCCCAGGTCACGATCTTCGGCCGGGTCGTCACCGTCTTGCGCCGCCTGTAACCCGGGGTGCCCCGCCGGGTGCCACGGCCCGCCGGGGCACCGTCTCGTGGATTGCTCGTCAACACCGCGGTTCGGCGCGCCGATACCGACCTGTGGGGTCAGAACCGGTGGGGCGGTCAGAACCGGTGGGGACGAATCCGATGACACTTCTCGAGCCCGTCGAGGGCACCTGGGCCTGCGTCACGATCGGGGGCCGCGACGTCCGCGGCGACCTCGTCGGCTTCTCGCGCCGGATCGCCGTCGTCGCGTTCGAACGGGCCCAACCGCTCGCCGTCGGCGCGACGGTTCGCCTGCAGCTCGGGGTCCGCGCCGGCGACCGCAGCGACGACACAGCCGTCCTGGCGCGGGTCCTGCACGTCTTGCTCACCCGCGACGGACGGCCCGCGGCGGCGTTCACGCTGCCCGACGAGATCGGTCCGGCCCGGCGCGACGACGCGCGGGTGCCGTTCGACGAGCGGGTCAACCTGGTCGTGTGCGACGGGCGCGTGGTCGGAGACGCCCACCAGACGGCCCGGGCGGTCGACCTTTCGGCCGCGGGCATGTCGGTGGTGTCCGACCGCGAACTCCCACCGACCACGACCGTGCTGTTGCGCTTCACCCTGCCGAACGCGACCTCGGCCATGCAGTTCCGAGCACGCGTCCGCTGGTGCCGGCGCCAAGAGCGCGGCTACCTGTGCGGCCTCCAGTTCACCGGGTTGAAGGGGACGCAGGGCCGCGACATCGCCGCGGCCGTCCTCGCGCTCGCCGACGACGTCTCCGAACGTTGAGTGGATGACCCGAATATTCGGGGGATCCACTCAACGTTCGGCGAGGCGTGCGTCAGGCGAGGCCGCAGAAGTGCGCCAGGACCGCGTGGCAGTGCTCGATCCCTGCCCGGTCGACGCGTTCACCGCGGGTGTGCGCGAGCGTCGGATCGCCCGCCCCGAAATTGACCGCCGGAATGCCGCGAGAAGCGAAGCGGGCGACATCGGTCCAGCCGAGCTTGGGTCGCACGGCGAGGTTCAGGGTGCCGACGAACTCCGCGACGAGCGGGTTCGTGAGGTTGGGGAGCGCTCCGGGTGAGGCGTTGAGCACCTCGATCTCGTCGGCACCGACGAGGAGCGCGCGCACCTGATCGATCGCTTCGTCGGTACTCCACGACGGCGCGAGGCGTCGGTTGACGACGATGTGACAGGTGTCGGGCACGACGTTGTTGGCGACGCCGCCGTCGATCGCCACGACCTGGAGCGCCTCTCGGAAGTCGAGTCCGTCGACCTCGACGGTGGCGGCCTCGTGTGCGCCGAGACGGGCGAGGACGGGCGCGGCCTTGTGGATCGCGTTCTCACCCATCCAGGGGCGAGCCGTGTGCGCGCGAGCGCCACGGAAGGTCGCCCGGAGGTGAACGGTGCCCTGACATCCGGCCTCGACCCAGCCGTCAGTCGGTTCGCAGAGGATCGCGAAATCGCCGGCGACGAGTTCGGGGGCGACGGCGAAGAGGTGGCGGAGGCCGTTGTGCTCCTCGGCGACCTCTTCACCCTCGTACCAGAACAACGTGACGTCGAAGCGCGGGGGCCGCGCGGAGATCTGCTCGGCGAGGCGGAGCAGCACCGCGAGGCTCCCCTTCATGTCGGCCGCTCCGAGCGCGTGCAGCACGGTGCCGTCGACGCGCGGCACGTCGTTGTCGTTGGGCGGCACCGTGTCGAGGTGACCGCCGAGCACGACTCGCCGCGACGCGCCGAGATGGGTGCGGGCCACGACGTTGTTGGCGATCCGAGTCACCTCGAGCCCCGGTGCGCGGGCCCGGAGGCGCTGTTCGACCGCGTCGGCGAGCGGGCCCTCACCCGGATATACCGATGGGACCGCGCACAGCGCGCGCGTGAGCCCGAACAGGTCGGCGGCGTCGTGGTCGACAACCGCTTCGAGCGCGGCCGCAACGGTCGTCACGTAGCGATCCCGTGGTCGCGCAGCGCCTCGTTGAGCTTGAGCTTGTCGTGCTCCTGGCCGGGCTCGAGGTAGCGCAGGATCAACGCGCACGGCAGGCCGAAGGTGCCGCCTGCGAATTCGCGTTGGCGAGTACCGCCGACCACGATCGCTCGTTCGGGGACATCGCCACGCGCGACCTCGTTGCCGGTCTCGGCCTCGATCACCGGAGTCGTGTCGGTGAGGATCACCCCGGCGCCGAGCTTGGCACCGCGACGCACGCGTGCACCGTTCACCACCATGCATCGGCTCCCGACGAATGCGTCGTCTTCGATCACGAAGGGTCGGGCGTTGGGCGGTGCGAGCACGCCGCCGAT
>SXJQ01000290.1 GCA_005779345.1 Actinomycetota bacterium | reverse complement strand
GATCTCCTCGACCGACTGCCAGGTCGAGATCGCGCCCGCTGCGACCCGGCTCGCGCGGCGCTCGCGTACGAAGAAGACGGCCACGATGATCACGAACGCGATCGCTGCGGCGCGGTACGCGTCGTCGTTCCAGTCGCTCTTGATGCACTGGTCGACGAGCCCGAAGCCGATCGCGGCCGACACGATCGTCGGGAGCCGGTCGAGGCGTCCGATCACCACCGCGCCGAGCGCGGTGAGCAGGAGTTCGATCGACACACCTCCCGGCGTGCCCGAGATCCCGGCACTGAGGAAGAACGTGAGGAACGCCAGCGCCGTCGCGATCATCCAGACCACCGACTGCAACGACCGTACCGGGATGCCGAGGAGCGACGCGCGGTCGGCGCTCTCGGCCGCGCCCCGCAGCGCGACGCCGAGCAGCGTGTACCGCAGGAACACCCCCAATGCCAGGAGCACGACCGGCACTGCGATGAGCGCCATCACCTGGTGCCCGCCGAACGTTCGGATCCCGATCGTCAGCGACCAGTCGAACGGCGGCTGGAAGTTCGTGATATTGCCTTGCGAGACCCCGAGCCACCGCGGGATGAAGACCGAGAACCCGGCGAGCAACTGGGCGATGCCGACCGTGGCGACCGTGAGGATCAGCCGCGGCGACTTGAAGAACCGCCGCACGAGCAGGAATTCGACGAGTACGCCCAACACGAGCGACGACGCGAGACCGACGGGAAACGCGAACCAGTATCCCCAGCCCTGCCCCACGATGAGGTCGAGCGCGAAGACTCCGGGGACCTGTCCGAGGTTCGACTGTGCGAAGTTGATGATGCGGTTGGTCCGATAGATCAGGCCGATGCCCACCGCGAGCAGCGAGAGCGTCAGCCCGCGCATCACGCCGAGCGCGAGCACCTCGATGCGGGGCGTCCAGCCCGCTGGATCGCTGGGCGCGAGCACGTGCATCACGCACACGAACGCGAACAGCACCACCACGGGTGTGAGCGCGGCGACGACGCTGCGAACTCGGGTCATGCGTCGCCGCCGAGAATCGCGCGCAGCCCGACGATGAGCGCGGCGCGTGCCGAGTCGATGTCGAGGCCGCCGTGGTTGCGGAGGAACGACCACGACTCCTCGACGCTGAGCGCGTGGGCCGCGTCGAGCGCGGCCTCGCGGTCGGCCGCGGGACGACGCGCGAGCTCGGCGGCGAAGAGGCGGCCGACCTCGTCGCGTTGCCATCTCCGCATGCCGTCGAGCAGGAGCGCGAGCGGGTCGGAGAACGGCTCCTGGAGGGCCGCCGCCTTCTTGACGGGCCCGACCATCTCGAAGGCGCGGGCGCGCTGATCGACGAACCGGCGGAGCCGCTCGTCGAAGGCGAGATCGGCGGGGATCACCTCGATCACCGCCGCGAGGTCTTCGCCCTGGCGGGTGGCCGCGGCGCAGAAGAGGTCGTCGAGGTCGTCGAAATGGACGTAGACGGAACGCACCGAGATGCCGGCACGTTCGGCGATCTCCTTCGCCGTCGGCCGCAGGTTCCCGTCGCGCAGCCACGACAGGAGGGCCGTCACGACCGCGTCGCGAGTGCGTTGGGATCGAGCGTTGCGTCCGTCGACATCGGCCACGGCGGCGCAACCTAGAAGTTGTTACATCAAAGGTGCAAGAAGGTCAGCTGAAGGCCGTGGCGCGCCGGCCGCCGATGGTGCCGGTCAGCGAGCCGAACCACCGGGCATCGCCGTAGTGATACACGCCACCGGCGCGACCGAGGAGCCAGTACCCGTCGCCCGAAGGTGTCGGGAGCAAGTCGACGATCGGCTGCGCCGAGCTGCCCGCGGGCAGCTCGCCGAACGCGTCAGCCGTGCCGAACGCAGCGACATCACCACCACTCGTGGCGAGCCAGTACCCGGCACCGGTGGGCGCGGCGGCGATCGCGACGATCGAACCCCGCACGGCCGACCCGCGGAGGCTGCCGCGCCACCGCGCGTCGCCGAACGGGTAGACGCCACCCTCCGCGTCGGCGAGCCAGAAGCCGCCGCCGGTCGGGGTGCGGGCGATCCCGACGATCGGCGCGCGCACGCTCAGCGTCGACGCGTCGCCGAGGTCGCCGGCATCGCCGAACGCGTGGACGGAACCGTCGGCGAGCGCGATCCAGTAGCCGTTGCCGGTCGCGGTCGCTTCGATACCGACGGCAGCGGCAGTGCGGTCGGCGGCAGCGAGCGACCCGAATCGCTGCGCGTCGCCGCGGGTCGCGATCTTGCCTGCGTTCGTCAGCCGCCAGAACCCGCCACGCGAGGGTGTCGACGCGGTATCGACGACGACGGGCGCGCTGCTGCTCGACGCCGCGACGGTCGTGTGCGAACCGCGTGCGAACCGGTCGGTGCGCCCGTTGTCGAGGGTGACGCGGTAGTCGTAGTCGCCCGGTACGGGGGCGTCGGTGTAGTCGACGCCGAGCGTGCGGCCCGCCGCCGGGACGTTGATCGTGTGATCCTTGGCGCCGCCGTCGGTCCAGGTCGCGAACGTCCAGTGATTCCCGAAGCGGT
>SXJQ01000289.1 GCA_005779345.1 Actinomycetota bacterium | reverse complement strand
TCAATTGCCTGCTCGGGCTGCTCCCGATCGACGGAGGCCGGATCGCGTTCGACGGTCACGACCTCACCCGCATCCCGACCCACGAGCGCGCACGGCTCGGCATCGGGCGCACGTTCCAACGCATGGAACTCTTCGTCGGCATGACGCCGCGCGACCACCTGCTGGTCGCCGAACGGTCGCGTCGCGGCGACGGTCGCCTCTGGAAGGACCTGCTCGGCCGGGGGCGCCCCTCGGTCGACGAGCGCGAGCGCGTCGAAGCGACCCTGGAGTTGCTCGGGCTCGTCGCCGACGCCGACCGGCCGGTCGAGGCGCTGTCGCTCGGCCGAGGACGCATCGTCGAGGTCGGACGCGCTCTGATGACCGACCCGCGGCTGTTGTTGCTCGACGAACCGAGTTCCGGCCTCGACCATCGCGAGACCGAGGAGCTCTCCGAGATCCTGCGCTCGGTCAACCGGGAGCATGGTGTCGCGATCTTGCTGGTCGAACACGACGTGCCGATGGTGCGCGCGCTGGTGAGCCGCGTCTTCGTACTCGACTTCGGCACGCTCATCGCGTCGGGCGCCACCGCCGACGTGTTCGCCGACGCAGCGGTCCGCCGCGCCTACCTCGGGGAGTCGGAGTGAGCACCGCGCTGCTCGAGCTCGACGCGGTCGACGCCGGGTACGGGCCGTTCCGCGCCTTGTTCGGCGTGTCGTTGGCGATCGAACCCGGCGGCGTCGTGGCACTGCTCGGCGCGAACGGTGCCGGCACGACGACCGTGGCTCGTGTCGCGAGCGGCCTCGTCGCGCCGACCGCCGGTGCGGTGCGTTTCGACGGCGTCGACCTCACGGGCCGCCACACCTACGAGTTCGCTCGGGCCGGAATCGTGCACGCGGTCGAGGGCCGGTCGGTCTTCGCCTCGCTCACGGTGCAGGAGAACCTCACGATGGCGCTCGAGCGCGGCCGCGATCGCCGGGCGCTCGAGGCAGCGCACGAGGAGGCCTACGACCTGTTCCCGCGCCTCGGTGAGCGACGTCGTCAGGTCGCCGGGACGCTCTCGGGCGGCGAGCAGCGGATGTTGGCGCTCGCACGCGTGATGGTCGAGCGTCCGCGCCTCCTCGTTGCCGACGAGCTCTCGCTCGGACTCGCCCCGATCATCGTCGAGGAGGTCTACGCGACGCTCGCCACGATCCGCGACGCGGGCACGACGCTCCTCATCGTCGAGCAACACATCGGCCACGCGCTCGCGCTCGCCGACACCGCGACGATCCTCGAGAAGGGCGTCGTCACCTACGCGGGTCCTGCCGCCGAAGCTCGCGCCCACATCGGGATCTGACCGGCCCCACCCGCGTACCGTCAGGGTGCGTGAACGGCGGCGTGGGTGACGCGCGCGAGCGTCGCCGCGAGGTGCTCGGGGCGGGCCGGCGTCTGGTCGGTGAGGGCGTAGTAGTGGGCGCGTTCGATCATCGCGACGATCGCGAGCGCGGCGAGGGCAGGATCGACGCCGGGCGTCGCCGCGGCGCGGAACCGCTCGCCGATCACCGCCGTGAAGCGGCGCATCGCGTCGGCACCGAGGCGACCGACCGAGTCGCCCGCGATCTCGGCCTCGGTCCAGGCTCGCAGGATCGGTCCGGCCGACCGGTACAGCTCGCCGAAGCGGGTCAGCCACCCCTCGAGCTCGGCGCAGCCGTCGGGGCCGGGGCCGAACGCAGGCAGCGCGTCGAACAACTCGGTCATCCGGTCGCCGACTTCGGCGGCGAGGGCGGCGAAGAGGTCCTCCTTGTTCTCGAAGTACAGGTAGAAGGTGCCGTGGCTCGTCTTGGCGAGCTTGACGATGTCGTCGACGCGGGCCGCGTGATAGCCGCGCCGGGCGAACACGTCGGCTCCCGCGTCGAGGAGCCGGCGCTGGGTGCGCTGGCCGCGGGCGCGCAACTCCCGGGCAGGTGCGGCCCCCGCGTGTGGGGACCCGGCGGGTGCGCCGGCGGAGGTGGCGGCGTCGCGCGGCATGCGGGCACGCTAGGCCGGGGTGACACGCATGTCACGTTTGGTAGCGTCGCCCCGCCCGCTCGTTCCGGGCGTTCGCCCGGGGATCGGGCCGCAGATTTCGGGGGTCGGCGATGCCGGACGCAACAGCAGTGCGGGTGGGCGACGAGCGGACGCTCGAGTTCCCGGCACTCACTCGCACGATGTTCGTGAAGTACGCAGGTGCGTCGGGCGACTTCAACCCGATGCACCACGACGACACGATCGCCACGCAGGTCGGCAACCCGTCGGTCTTCGGCCACGGGATGCTCACGATGGGCCTCGCCGGTCGGGTGCTCAAGGACTGGTTCGGGGCCGAGGCGATCCGGCGATTCCAGGTGCGCTTCGCCAAGCAGGTCTGGCCGGGCGACGTGCTCACCGCGCGGGCGACCGTCACCGCGGTGCGCGACGAGGGCGGGGTCACGCTCGCGGATCTCGACCTCGTGGTGACGAGCGCGCAGGGTGTGCAGGCGGTCGTCGGCGCCGCGACCTGTGCGGTCGCCTGAAATCATCGCGACGACCTGAGGAGTCGACCATGGGCATGCTCGACGGACGCGTCGCGATCGTCACCGGATCGGGTCGCGGCATCGGCCGTGAGTTCGCGCTCGCGCTCGCTGCCGCGGGTGCAAGGGTCGTCGTCAACGACGTCGGCGCATCACTCGCCGGCGACGGTACGGGGGAGGACCCCGCTGCCGAGACGGTTGCCGACATCGTCGCGGCGGGTGGCGAGGCCGTCGTCAACCGCGACTCGGTGAGCGATTTCGGTGCCGCCGCCAGCATCGTGCAGACCGCGATCAACGCGTTCGGGCGGATCGACATCGTCGTGAACAACGCGGGGATCGTGCGCGACAAGACGTTGCTGAAGATGGACGAATCCGACTTCGACTCCGTGATCGCCGTCCATCTGAAGGGCACGTTCAACGTGACCCGCCACGCGGCCGAGCACTTCCGCGCGCAGGAGTACGGCCGGATCGTCAACATCACGAGCTCGGCGGGATTGCGCGGCAACTTCGGCCAGACGAACTACGGCGCGGCGAAGGCCGGCATCATGGGGATGACGTTCATCTGGTCGATGGAGCTCGGCAAGTACGGCATCACCGCGAACGCCGTTGCCCCCGCGGGTGCCACGCGCATGACGGCGGCGCTCTACGAGAAGAGCGGTAAGGAGGTCCCTGCCGAGGAGAATCCTGCGCTCAACGCGCCGCTCGTCGTGTTCCTCGCCTCCGAGGCCGCCGCGCACGTCAACGGCCAGATCCTGGGCCGGACGGAGTACAGCTACTCGATCTTCCAACACCCCAAACAGGTCGCGTGGATGTGGCGCGACGGCGGATGGACCGCCGAGCAACTCGCCGCGGAGTTCGACAAGAACCTCGGCCAACACCTCCAGCCCGTCGGCATGGTGATGCCCAAGAGCATGGCCACCTAACACCGAGATGTCGGCCGCGCGTCGGATTCCGATCGGAGTCGTCGACATCGTCTATGCCGCGTGGGGCGACGCACGGGCACGCTCGGAAGCCGCGGCCGCCGACGGCTTCGCGCATCTCGACTGCATGGTCGGCGACGATCCCGCGGAACTCGCACTGCCGGTCGGTTGCCCGACGAGCTTTCCCAAGCCGATGCCCGGCTGGTGCGCGACGCCGGCACCGTCGCGCGACGCCGCCGCCGACATGTGGGACCGAGCGGTGCGCTGGTGGCGCGCCGCTCCGGGCGCGCTGCTCGAACCGTGGGCCGGAGCGGTCGTCTGTTCGATCGAGACGTGGCGTGCCTTTGCCGCCGCGGTACCGGGAACGCGCCTGCTCGTCGACACCGGCCACGTCGCCGACTGGGGCGGCGACCCGCTCGAACTGTTGGCGTGGGCCGATCACGTGCAACTCCGTCAGGGCTGCCCGGGACACACCCAACTGCACGTCGACGATGCACGCGGCGTCGTCGACTTCGCGGCCGTGTTCGCCCGCCTCGACGCACTCGGCTACGAGGGCCGGGTGTCGATCGAATACTTCGACCTCCCCGACCAGGGCTGGGCGCTCGCCAATCCTCGCGGCTGGGCCGTCGACCTGTGGCAGCGGATCTCCGCACACAAAGGGCCGTAGGTCCCGGCCGCACGGGGAATTGCCCGGCTCGCCTCGGACTTCTCCACCGAGATGGGATCCAGAACAGCGACTCCGAGCGTTCCGGTCGCCGGTTGGCCGACGCGGTATTGGCACGTCGTCGACGATGGCCGAATCCAGTGCGACGTGTGTCCGCGCGCCTGCAAACTCCATGAAGGCCAACGGGGTGTCTGCTTCGTGCGAGCCCGGGAGCAGGACTCGATCGTGCTCACCACCTACGGCCGCAGCAGCGGCGTCTGTGTCGACCCGATCGAGAAGAAGCCGCTCCACCACTTCCTCCCCGGAACCCCGGTGTTCAGCTTCGGGACGGCGGGTTGCAATCTCGCGTGCCGGTTCTGCCAGAACTGGGACATCTCCAAGAGCAAGGACGACGACACGCTCGCCGACGCCGCGTCGCCCGAAGCCATCGCCGAGGCGGCCGCAGGGATGGGGTGTCGCAGCGTCGCGTTCACCTACAACGACCCGACCGTGTTCCTCGAGTACGCGATCGATGTCGCCGACGCGTGTCACGCCCGCGGACTCGCGACGGTCGCGGTCACCGCGGGATACATCGAGCCGCGCCCCCGCGAGGATCTCTTCGCGCACATCGACGCGGCGAATGTCGACCTCAAGGGTTTCACCGACGACTTCTACCGGCACGTCTGCGGAGCGCGGCTGCAGCCGGTACTCGAGACGCTCGAGTACCTCGTCCACGAGACCGACGTGTGGGTCGAACTCACGACGCTGTTGATCCCCGGACAGAACGATTCCGAGGCCGAGTTGGAGGCGATGACGACTTGGGTGCGCGAGCACCTCGGTCCCGATGTGCCGATGCATTTCAGCGCCTTCCATCCCGACTACCGGATGCGTGACGTTCCGCCGACGCCCGCGGCGACACTCACCCGTGCCCGCGACATCGCGATCGGCAACGGCGTGCGCCATGCCTTCACGGGCAACGTCTCCGACGAGGTAGGTGGATCGTCGTGGTGCCACGCGTGCGGCGGACTCCTCATCGCCCGCGACCGCTACGAACTCGGCGAATTCCACGTGCGGGTCGACGAGTCCGGCGCGGCCGCGTGCGCTCACTGCGCGGCGCCGTTGCCCGGGCGATTCGAACAGCGCGCGGGCGAATGGGGCGCGCAACGTGTGCCCGTCCGGATGCGCCACCGCCCGTCGGCCGCGCTGGGAGTGCCCGCCGAACCGGAGGTATCCGCATGACCACCCTCGCGACCCGACCCCCGGCCGTCGCCGGGACGTTCTACCCGGGCGATCCCGGAGCGCTCGCCGAAACCGTCGACGCGTGCCTCCAACTCGGCGCGCGCCACGCAGCCGGATCGCAGCCACTCGGCGGTGCAGGTGCGCGGCGCATCAAGGCGATCGTCGCACCCCACGCGGGTTACCGGTTCTCGGGTCCGATCGCGGGTTCGGCCTACGCGGCGTTGCGCGATCAGGCTCCGAGCATCCGTCGCGTCGTGCTGCTCGGCCCGTCGCACCGAGTCTGGGTCGACGGTCTCGCAGTCACAGGAGCAGATCAGTGGTCGACCCCGTTGGGGTCGGTGCCCGTCGACATCGCCGCGCGACGGCGACTCGTCGACGCGGGGCTCGCCTTCGTCGACGACGACGCGCACGCCGAGGAGCACAGCCTCGAGGTGCATCTCCCGTTCCTCCAGCGCGCGCTCGGTTCCTTCGAGCTGCTCCCACTCGTCGTGGGGCGCGCCGAGCCGCTTGCCGTCGCCAACGTGCTCGACGCGGTCTGGGGTGGGCCCGAGACACTCATCGTCGTGTCGAGCGACCTGTCGCACTACCTCGACCACGCCACGGCGACGAGGGTCGATCGCGCGACCGCGGAGCTGGTGGTCGCGGGCGACCTCGCGCACCTCGACTCGGATCGCGCCTGCGGTGCCGTACCCGTGCGTGGGCTGCTGCTCGCGGCGAAGGAACACCGGCTGCGCGGCGAGCTGATCGACCTGCGAACGAGCGGCGATACGAGAGGCGATCGCGACCGAGTGGTCGGCTACGGCGCGTTCGCCTTCACCGAATCCGACGAACCGCTCGCACTCACCACACTCGCGCGCCAGGCGATCCGGCGGGCCTTGGTCACCGGGCGACCACACCGGTCGGCGGTCTCCGAACTGCCGGTCGCGTGGCGCGAGCCGCGCGCCGTCTTCGTCACGCTGCATCGCCGCGGCGCGCTGCGGGGCTGCATCGGCACGCTCGAAGCGTCCGAACCGCTCGGCATCGCCGTTGCCCGCGCCGCGTTTGGCGCCGCGTTCGACGACCCGCGGTTCGCGCCCGTCACGGCGGCCGAGTTCGCCGAACTCGACGTGGTGATCAGCGTGCTCGATCCACCCGAACCGCTCGTGGCGAACAGCTTTGCCGAGTTGCGCGCCGCGCTCCGACACGGCGACGGGCTCGTCGTGACCGCGCCCGCCAACCGCGCGACGTTCTTGCCGGCCGTCTGGGACGACGTCGCCGACGCCGACGAAGTCCTCGCGCTGCTCTGGCGCAAGGCCGGTCTCGCACCGGGAGCCTGGCCCGCCGGCACGGTCGTGGAGCGCTACCGCGCCACGGTCTACGCCGAGGGGTGACGCCGAGGGGTGAGGCGCGGCGACCGGTACGTCGCGCACTGGAGGCAACCCTCAACTAATCAGGGACGTGCGCTCGACCCCCTCGCAGCGCGGGTGGAACTCCGCAGGATTGCCCGCAGGGTCCGCCGCTTGCTTCGACGTTCGAGATTCGTCGTTGACGCGTATGCCGCGATGTCGAGTCGAAAGGGGAGAGGCAGCCGTTGCAAGGTGGCATGCTCGATCGCGAGCGCGGAGCATGCACGCGCCTCGAGTTCCGGCAAGCGCTCGAGGCAGTTGTAGCGGAGTTGGATCGCCTTCGCGCGGTTCCGTTCGGATCGCCGGGACCATAGCGAAGAGTCTCGAATCTCCGAGACCATCCACGCGGAGAACTCTTCCAGTGACGGCGACCACTCGGGCCCGGGATTCGTCGCACGCCCGGGATTCTGGCTCACGCGTCCGACTCTACCGATCGCGCTGGTGCGGGATCTCGACATCAGACCGGTCCCTCGCGGGCGGATGCGGAAGGTCTTGCGCGTGGTCAGGTTCGGGCCGGGGGCGTGTTGCCGCGGAGGTCGCGTAGGGTGCGGCGGTGGTCAGGGTCTTCAACGAGATCAAGCAGGCGAACGAGCGGCTGCGCGCGGAGTTCCCCGACGTCGAGGTGATCGACATCACCGCCGGCCTGCCCGACGGTGCCACCGCCGAGGTGCTCTTCGGTGGTTGGGGTCCGAACTCGGCGGCCGCTGTCGATCGCGGCGTGCGCTGGGTGCAGTTGTCGGGCACCGGGATCGACAACACCAAGGCCGAACTGCTCGCCGTCGAGACCGTCACGTGTGCGCGCGGTGCGAGCGCGGTCCCGATCAGTGAGTACGTCCTCGCGGCGATGCTGGCGTTCGGGCGCGGCTTCCCGCAGAACTGGTTGGCCGAGGAACCGCCACACTGGAACTTCCAGCGGATGCAGACGCTCGCCGGCAAGACGCTCGGCCTCGTCGGGCTCGGCGGGATCGGCACCCGCGTCGCGCGCCTCGCGACTGCGTTCGACATGCGGGTCGTCGCGGTTCGCCGTACCGACACGCCGAGCCCGATCGCGGGCGTGGAGGTGGTCGCGAGTCTTGCGGATGTGTTGCCCATCGCCGACCACCTCGTGCTCGCCGCGCCGGGTACCGCGAAGACCCGCCATCTCCTCGACGCCGCGGCCTTCGCCGCGATCAAGCCGGGCGCGCACGTCGTCAACATCGCCCGCGGCACGCTGATCGACCAGGACGCGCTGCGGGTCGCGCTCGACGACGGTCGGGTCGCGCGTGCCTCGCTCGACGTGGTCGACCCCGAGCCGCTCCCGGCCGGCCACTGGTTGTACAGCCACCCGAAGGTGTTCCTCACCCCGCACTCGTCGTGGGTGAGCGGCGCGTTCTTCGACACCGCGATCGACATCTTCTGCGCGAACCTTCGGCGCTACCTCGCGGGCGAACCGCTCGAACACCTCGTGGATCGCAGCGAGGGTTACTGAGCGGCGCGCCGCACGGGGGTGGTCGGGTTCGGGACCAAGGGCCTGCCGAAACCGGGCCGTCGGTCGCAAACCCGCGCGATGAGCGAACCGCGACCGCGTCGCGTCCGTACTGTTCGAGCCATGACGACGACGATGCATGTCCGCATGCCGGTACTCGACGAGACCGGGTTCGTGGTGCTCGCACCGCTCGACCCGCCGATCGACGAACAGGAGTGGCGGTCGCTCGAGTTCATGGACTGGAAGAGCGCCGGCGACACCGAGTTCGCGCCCATCGCCTCGGCATTGGGTGAGATGGAGTGCAGCGGGTTCTGGGATCACGGCAAGTCCGACAAGGACGGCGTCTGGACGAGCAACGCCGCGCGGTGCCCGAGCATGAAGCGTTGGATCGAGGACACCGGCGCCAACTTCGGTCGCGTGCGCGTCATCAAGCTGGCGCCGCAGAACTACGACGAGGCGATGCGCCACCTCCACGTCGACGACAACAACCGGCTGAACCCCGAGTCGGAAGGTTGGGTCGTGCGGGTCTTCCTGCAACTCACCGACGACCCCGACAGCTTCGCGATCCTGCGGCCCGACCGCGACGATCCCTCGACCGAGGTGCGGGTCCCGTTGCCGCGCGGCGCGATGTACGTCGTCGACACCGAACGCATCTGGCACGTCGTCTCGCACAACGGCACCGAGCCGCGCTACGCGCTGATCGCGTGCCTCGAGAGCGGTCCGCAGCTCGAGGCCTGGATCGCCCGCCACCGCGCGCCGGCGACCCCGTAACAACCGGGCCGCTTCACCACGCCGTGCCGTAGCGATCCCGAGAGGTGTGCTCGACGGCCGCTTCGCGGCGGCTCGGCCCGAGCGCGCGCACCGGTCGACCGAGCGGGACGACTGCGACGGGCAGTACCGACTCGGGGAGGTCGACGATGGCTCGGAGTTCGGCTGCATGACCGGTCGCGATCGTCGTGAGCGCCGATCCGAGGCCGAGCGCGGTCGCGGCGAGCAGCAGGTTCTGCACCGCCGGGAACAGCGAACTGCCGACGGCATTCGGATGCACTCGATCGAGGTCGGCGCCGACGACGATCATGACCGGCGCGCCGGCGATCCCACCGCCGCCGAGACCCGCGTCGACCGCCGCGAACAGGGCGTCGTCGAGGCGCGACCGCGAGTAGCTCCGCGCCGCATTCCACGCCTTCTCCATCAGGTCTCCGAGCCGACCGCGGAGCTCGGCGTCGCGCACCACGACGAACACCCAGGGTTGACGGTTCTCGGCACTCGGTGCGTACGTGGCCGCCGTCAGCAGTCGTTCGATCGTCGCGTCGTCGACCGTCTCGTCGGTGAACGCGCGATGCGCGCGCTGGCGACGCGCGAGGTCGAAGAAATCGTTCACGCGACGATCTCGCCGATCCGGGCGAACGTGTTCACGTACATGATTCGCAGGCTCGGCCCGTGCGCCCATTCTTTCCACGAATCGTGATGCATCCCACCGAACCGTGCGGTGACGAGCGGTGTCATCGACTTGTACGCCCGTTCGGGATCGTCGCAGTCCATCTCGTAGAAGTGCATGAACCGGGGATGGCCTCCGGGGTCGGCGTTCACGTACGGCGTGATCATCGTGTAACCGGGCACCGACGCCTCTGCGATGTGGCGCAGATGCATGAAGTCGGCCCAGTCGCGCAACTCCTGTGCGCGGGCTTCGTCCTTGGGCGAGATAAGGACGAGCGACAGGCCGATCGTCGGCTTGCCCGACAGCGTGCCCTGCCCGGGGCGCGGTGTCCTCACGAAGTTGTGCGCCGCGAAACCGTCGGCCGCGAGTGGTGGGGCGAACGCCGCGGTGGTCTCGGCGACGACGAGGTGGTCGAACTCGGGGAGCACTCGGGGCAGGTCGGCGCGGTCGCGATGACGGTTGGCCCACCAGGTGACGCGTGCGACGCCGTCGCTCCCGGCCAACGCCAGCGACCGCTCCGCGGCGGCCTCGGCCGATCGCTCGGTCATCTCGAGATACAGGCCGGCGTTGGTGCGGTCCTCCACGGCCCGCGACCCTAACGCTGTGACCCGAGGCAGGGGCCCGAGGCGGGGACCCGAGGCAGGCGCCCGAGGCTGTGGCCCGACGGGGGCCGTCGCGGGTGTTGTCTCAGGGTGTGGGTATGATGCGAACATATGTTCGACTCGCCTGCTGCCGACCGGATCGAATCCGTGCGTACGACCCTCGAGGGCCTGGCGCGCGACTTCGAGCCGGCCACGTTGTCGGGCCCGCAGGCCGTCCGGATGGTCACCGAACTGGGTGCCGTTAGGTGTCTCACCGATGGCCTCCTGGCCAAGGCCGCCCGCAGGGTCGAGGAGACCGCGGCCCACATTTGGGGCGACGATCGCGATGCCGCTTCGCTGACCGCGAAGGCGATGGGCTGCTCCAACGGTGAGGCCCGCGCGATGATCGGCACGGCGGCCAAGCTCGAGAACCTTGTCGCCACCGACGCGGCGGTGCGGGCGGGCAGGTTGTCGACGCGCCAGGCGAAGCTGATCGCCGATGCGGCCGGCGTCAACCCTGGGGCCGAGGC
>SXJQ01000288.1 GCA_005779345.1 Actinomycetota bacterium | reverse complement strand
CAACATCCCGCCGCACAATCTCGCCGAGGTGTGCAACGCCGCGTTGAAACTGATCGCCAAACCCGACGCGACGCTCGCCGACCTCATGCGCTCGATCAAGGGCCCCGACTTCCCGACCGGCGCGCTGATCATGGGCGACGACGCGATCAGGGACGCGTACCGCACGGGTCGGGGAACGTTGCGCCTGCGCGCGGTCACATCGGTCGAGGAGGGACGCCGGGGCAGCGCGATCGTGCTCACCGAGATCCCGTACCAGACGAGCGTCGACGCGATCGCGGGCAAGCTTGCCGAGGCGGTGGAGTCGGGTCGGATCGACGGGGTGCGCGACATTCGCAACGAATCGGGCCAGGGCGCGACGCGCCTCGTGGTCGAGCTGCGTCCGGAGGCCAACGCGCAGATCGTGCTCAACAACATCTACCAGCACACCCCGGCACAAACGACGTTCGGCATCAACATGGTCGCGTTGGTCGATGGTGTGCCGCGCACGCTCACCCTGCACCAGGCGTTGCAGCACTGGATCGACCACCAGATGGTGGTCGTCACCCGGCGGACCCGATTCCGGCTCGAGAAGGCCGAGGCCCGACTCCACATCATCGATGGGCTGGTGCGCGCGGTCGACATGATCGACGCCGTGATCAAGGCGATCCGGGCCTCGGAGGATCGTGGCGTCGCGCGAACGAAGCTCATGGCGAAGCCCTTCGACTTCAGTGAGATCCAGGCGAACCACATTCTCGACCTCGCGCTCGGTCGGCTCACCCAGCTCGGTCGCGAGGAGTTGCTCGCCGAACAGCGCGAGCTCAACGGTGCGATCACGGAGCTGCGTCGGATCCTCGCGAGCCGTGACGTGCTCATGGGTGTGATCCGCGAGGAGCTGACGGCGATCCGCGACGCGAACACGCAGAAGCGCCGGACCGCGATCGTGACCGACGACACCGGCGAGATCAGCGTCGAGGCGCTCGTCGACGACGAACCGCTGGTCGTGACGGTCACCGCGCGGGGATACGTCCAGGCGAAATCTGCCCGCGGTCGAGGCGCGAAGGTCGCCAACCCCGGCGACAAGGATGCGGTCGCGCAGGTCGTCGACACGTTCGCGCTCGCGTCGATGCTGTTCTTCAGCGACCGCGGGCGTGCGTATCGAGCGTCGTGCCACGACCTGCCCAAGACCCGACTCACGGCGGCGCAGAACCTCTTCCAGTGCGCCGAGGGCGAACAGGTCGTCGCCGCGATCTCCACCGACCTGATCGACCAGCACGAGCACCTCGTGTTCGTGACGGCGAAGGGCGCCGTGAAGCGCACCGCGTTCGCCGAGTTCGCGGACGCCGCGAGTCGTCGCGACGGCGTCGTGGCGATGAAGGTCGACTCCGACGATCGCGTCGTCGCCGTCTTCGGCTCGTGGGACGAGTTCGAGACGCTGATCGTCACCCGCGACGGTCAGAGCATCCGTTTCGCCGAAGCCGAGGTTCGTCCGGTGTCGCGCTCCGCGGGTGGGATGCGCGGGATCAAGCTGAAGGGCGACGACGTCGTCGTCGGCGCGTGCGCGGTCGCTCACGAGGAGACGGTCGTGATCTGCACCGAGGCGGGTTACGCGAAACGCGTACGGGTCGACGAGTTCCCGGTGCAGGCGCGCGGCGGCAGTGGGGTCAAGGCCGCTCGGTTCGAGCGCAAACGCGGCGTGCTCGCGGCGCTTGCCCCGCTGGGTCCGCGCATCGCCTTCGTGACCGCCGACGCGTGCGTGGCCGTGGCCGACACCGAGATCAAGCTGCAGCCGCGCGACGGGTCGGGGTACCGCATCGCCGGACTTCCCGAGGGGGCCGCGGTACGGCGCGCGGTCCCGCTCACCGACCGCACCGACGCCGACCTCTCCACCGCGCCCCCCGATTGAGGTGCGTCGATCGCGCGGTCAGGCGACGGGGTTGGCGATGGTCTGCCAGTCGCGCGCGTCGAGGTACGGCGCGAACTGGTCGCCGATGTGGGTCCAGTCGGTCGCGGTTTTCGGCTTGCGCAGCTCGTAGAGGTGAGGGAACTCCCACCAGCCCGCGACCAGCTGCCAGAGACGCACCGCGGCCGGGCCCTCGGGGGCGGGGGTGATCATCGGCCCGAACAACGCGTGGCCGTCGCGGACCATGGTCGGGACGCCGTATCCGGCGTGCTCGCGCACGAGGTGATCGTGGTCGGCGCGCACGAGGTCGATCGTCGTGACGTCGGCGATCGCGTCGTCGACCGTCGAGGCCGCGAACCCGAGGTCGGCGACGAGCCGCGTGTGCACCGCGCGGTCCTGGGTCTTCTCGCCCCGGAGATGGAACGCCTCGCCGACCGCGGTGTACCAGCGTTCGAGCGCTTCCTGACCGTGTTCGCGGCGGAGCCAGGCGCCGACGCGCATCTGGGAGAACCCGTAGGCCCATGGTCGCTCCCACGGCCACCGCTTGCCCTCGGGGCGGTTGATCGCCTCGAGGCTGAAGAAGCGCCAGTCGATGTCGATCGCGTCGGCGCTCCCGGCGAGTTCGCTACGGACCGACCGGATCCAGCGCGAGGTCTGATACGCCCACGGACACATCGGGTCGAAGAAGAACTCGACAGTTGCCATGACAGAACCGTAGCGTCGGCAAGGTGAACGAGGAACCCCTGATCGCATTGTTGGCCGACGTCTGGGAGTCGATCGCGACGGTCTGCGCGCCGCTCGCCGAGGCCGACTACGACCTTCCCACCGACTGTCCGGGGTGGACCGTCCGCGACCAGTTGGCCCACGTCGCCGGCACCGAGTCGATGCTGCTCGGGCGGAGCCCGGAGGCGACCGCGACCGACACGAGTGCGCTCGCGCACGTCCGCAACGACATCGGCGCGATGAACGAGCAGTGGGTCGAAGCCTTCCGGCAGCGCAGTGGCGCCGAGACGCTCGCCGCCTTCGTCGAGGTCACCGCCGAGCGATTCACGGTGCTGCGCGCGATGTCGGCCGACGACTGGGACCGCGAGGGCTTCACGCCCGAGGGCCCCGGTCCGTACCGCCAGTTCATGGCGATCCGCGTGTTCGACAGTTGGTTCCACGAACAAGACATCCGCGAGGCGGTCGGCGTCGCGGGCGGCCTCGATGGTCCCGTCGCCGACTTCGCCCTCTCACGCGTCCCGCGCGCGCTTCCGTTCGGCGTGGGCAAGCGCGCCGGCGCGCCGCAGGGTGCCACCGTGGTGTTCGAGGTCGCGGGCGCGACGCCGATCGAGATCGCGGTGGGAGTCGACGGACGCGCTGCGGTGCTCGACTCGATCCCTCACGAACCGACCGTTCGGATCCGCACCGATCGCCGGACGTTCGCTCGTCTCGCGGGCGGGCGTCGCAGCGGACTCGACGCGCTCGGTCGCGGCGAGGTCACGATCGAGGGTGACCGCGCGCTCGGTGAAGCCGTCGTGGCGAACCTCGGCTACACGATCTGACCGGGCTCGCCGACACGGACCAGCCGGACCAGCCGGACCAGCCGGCCCGGCCGCACGTGACCGGCCGAGCCCGGCACCGCGGAAACGCCCGCCGGCCTCGGCGTTTGACACGGCTCGCGAACGCGTGTTCGATCGCGTGACCGAACGAACGTTCGGTGCGACCAGCCCATCGGCGATCTGCGCCGCTGACCCTCCAGGAGGTCCCCATGGGGATCCTGCGCATTCTCGACCAGACCGGCGACACCGCAGTCGAGTGGCGTGCCGACGACGACGTGAGCGTCGAGCACGTCCGTGCCGAGTTCGACCGCCTCGTGCGCGGCGAACGCTGGTACGCGTTCGCGCGCGACGCCGGGGCACCCGCCGACGCCGCCACCCTCGTACGCGACTTCGATCCGAGCGCGGAGGAGATCGTCCTCACCCGTCCTCTCACCGGCGGGTAATCCCTCACCGGCGGAGCGGGCTCGCGGCAATCGTTGCATCACCGCGAACGCGCTCAGGTGCGCGGCGACTCCGGGATGGACGCGCCTCGGGAGCGCACGGCTTCGGCGGTGCGCTCACGCGATCGCGTGAGCGCACCGCGGAGCGAGTCGGGGGTCGCGGGGTCGGCGAGCGCGGCGTCGACCGCGACGATCGTGAACGTCGATCGATCGACCCATGTCGGCGTGTAGTCGATCGCGGACACCACCCACGGTGCCGCCCTCGGGCCTGCGGCCGCGGCGTCGCCGGTTCGGGCGGCCTCGACGGTGATCCGCACGATGATGCCGTCTTGGGAGGCGGCGGGGCAGCAGTTCGTCTCATGCTGGTTCGACAAGAAGTTGCCGAGCCCCCACACGACCCACGTGCCGTTGCGGAGCTCGATCGGCTGCACGACGTGCGCGTGGTGGCCGACCACGAGATCGACGTCGTCGATCGCGGTGATCGCGTCGGCGAGTTCCTCTTGGCGCGCCGTCGGGTCGCGCACGAATTCGTTGCCCCAATGGACGCTCACGACCACGAAGTCGGCGCCCGCGGCGCGAGCGCGTGCCGCGTCGCCGGCGATGCGCTCGGGTTCGGCGAAGGCGAGCTCCCACTGCTCGCGCGGACGCGCGCCGTTGACGAACGTCGTGTAGGCGAGGTGCGCGACTCGCGCGCCGGCAGCGTCGTGCAGCGTGGGGATCGCGGCCTCGGCCGCCGTGCGGGCCGAGCCGGCGTGCGCGAGCCCCGCGGCGTCGAGGTGCGCGAGCGTCGCGTCCACGCCCGGGGTCCCGCGGTCGAAGCTGTGGTTCGACGCCGTCGAGCAACCGTCGAACCCGGCATCGGCGATTGCCGGTGCGATCTCCCACGGCACCGAGAACGAGGGGTACGTGGTGATGTTGCGGTCGTCGGGCGACAGCGGTGTCTCGAGGTGGCACAGCGCGAGGTCGGCGGCGCCGAGGATCGGGCGGACGCGATCGAACATCGGCGTGTAGTCGTACGCCTGGGTGCCGCGCTCCGTGCCGCGTTCGGCGGCAAAGGCGGCGGCGCGGTTGCTCACGGGGGAGTGGAGCAAGATGTCGCCGGTGACCGCGATCGTGAAGCGTTGCGGTCGTGCGACGCTCGCGCTCGTCGGGGTCGCGCTCGTCGGGGTTGCGGTCGTCGGTGCCTGCGTCGCGGAGATCCCGGCGACCGCGACGCGCTCGTCGTCGGCTCGCGCGGTACCCGACACGCCGGGCGCGGCCGCACTCGGGGCCGCCGGCGTGCGCTCACCAAGCCACGGTCGGGCGAGGGCCACGGCGCTCCCCGTCGCGGCGACCGCGGCGACGACTGCGATCGCGAACCGGCGACGGAGGT
>SXJQ01000287.1 GCA_005779345.1 Actinomycetota bacterium | reverse complement strand
GTCACCCGGCGGGCCGCGGCGCGCCGCCGCAACCGGCGCGCCGCCGCGACCGGACTCACCGTCGTGCTCCGCGGTGCAGCGGTCGCCGCCGTCGCGACCCGCGACCGCGACGACGTGGTCCCGGTCGCGACCGAGTCGAGCGAGGCGACGACGACCACCGCGTCGGCCGACCCGCCGCTGCGGCTCGAGATCTGGCCGCGGACCGTGGCGCCGGGCCTGGCGACCGAGGTCACCGGCGTGGTGGTGAACGGCGACGATGTAGCCGTGCCGGTCTGCGGTCGCGACGGAGCGTTGCGGATCGATGGCGATCGTCTCGTCATGGAGTCGACCGGCGCCGCGGCCTCGGCCGGGCCGAGGTGTGCCGAGGAGTGGGTGCTACCCGGCCAGTTCTCCCACGAGTTCACGTTGGCGGTGCCGGCGCTCGGCGCAGGCGTGTACGCGGTCGACCCGGGCGCGTCGTTGGAGGTCGTCGCGTCCGACACCGACCCGACCCAGCCCGGCCTCACCGCCGAGCACACGATCCGGTTCGCGGGCGCGGACCGGCTCCAGGATCCCCAGGTGACGATCCCCGACGAGGTGGTCGTCGTCGGCGGCAATCGGCTCGCGCTTCGCTGGACGAGCGCGTGCAACCTGCCCGCGTACGACATCGCCTTCCGATATGCAGGGCTCGCCTCGGGCTGGGACACCGTCGCGGTCGAGTTGCGCACGGCGCACTTCGTCACCACCGACTGCCTCGGCGAGCCCGACAATTGGTCGACCGTGATCGATCTTCCCGAACCCCTCGCGGGCGCCCGGGTCGTCGCGACGTGGTTCGATCCGGGGCCGGGCGCCGACGCCGCGGTCGTCGAGGCCACCCGCGCCGAGGCGTGGCCCGTGGGTGAACCACTTCCCGCGCTCGCGACGATGGACCGCGAGCCGTTGTCGATGCTCGACGTGATGACAACCGACGATGCCGTCACGTTGGCCGTGAGCGCCCGGTTCTACGACGGGTGCGGCGCGTGGGTCGCGCGCCCGATCGTGGACGACCTCACGATGTACGTGCAGGCCTACGTCGCCGCGGACAACGAACCCTGCACCGACAACCCGGCCCCCCGCCTGAGCTTCACCGTCGAACCGGGCACACTTCGGAAGCCCTTCGGGGGGAACAGCTACCTCATCGATCCGTGATCTCCGCGGAGTCGGTCAGTTGATGACACCGGCGGCGCGGAGTGTCGCCAACTCGGGCTCGGACAGGCCGAGCACGTCGCCGAGCACCTCGGCGGTGTGTTGGCCGACCGTTGCCGGGTAGCTCTCCGGGCCCTGCGCGACGCCCGACAGTTTCACCGGGTTCCCGGGGATCAGCACCGGATCGGGTTCGCCGTCGGTGCGGGGCACCTCCACCAGCATGTTGCGCGCTGCGACGTGCGGGTCGGCGACGATGTCTTCGGGCGTGTGGCACGGCCCCGCGGCGATGCCGTCGCGGGCGAGCAGGTCGCACGCCTCGAAGCGCGTCTTGTCGGCGGCCCAGCCCTCGAGCGCGGGGCGGATCACGTCGTCGAGGTGCGTCCGCCAACCCTCGCGGGTCGCGAACCGCGGGTCGGTGACCCACCCGGGATGCCCGAGCGTCTGCGCGAGCCGCTCGAACTGGTGCTCGCGCCCGACCTGCACGATGAACCAGCCGTCTCGCGCGCGGAAGCCGTCCATGATGAGCGGCGCGACGCGGTCGCCGCGCAGGCCCATCGACCAGAAGTTCACCACGAGGTCGGCCATCGCGACCATCGAGTCGTACATCGCGATGTCGACGTACTGGCCCTGTCCGGTGCGATCGCGCTGCCGCAACGCGGCGAGCACTCCGATCGTCGCGAACATCGCCGCGGAGATGTCGCCGAGCGCGCCCGCCGGCCCGACGACGGGCGGGTTGTCGCCGGTGCGCTTGTACTCGTACAGACCGCTCATCGCCTCGGCGATGGGCGCGTACGCGGGCCACGCGTCGTACTGCGACGCGACGGTGTTGCCGAATCCCGACACCGAGAGGTAGATCACGCCGGGGTGCACGGCGGCGATGTCGTCGTACGCGAGGCCGAGTCGCGTCATCGTGCCGGCCTTGAAGTTCTCGCAGAACACGTCGAAGTGGGGCGCGAGTTCCTTCACGAGGCGTTTGCCGTCCGGGTGCTTGAGGTCGATGCCGACCGACTTCTTGTTGAGCGCGTTGCGCACGAACGTCGCGCCCGCCTTGCGCCCGTCGGCGTCGATCATCCACGGCACCGACCCGCGGCCCGACTCGCCGTCGCGGGGGTGCTCGACACGGACGACTTCGGCGCCGAGCCGGGCGAGCAGCATCGTCCCGAACGGGAGCGCCTGCATCTGTTCCACGGCGAGGATGCGCACCCCTTCGAGCGGCTTGCCGTTGGGTAGGGCGTCGGCATTGGCGATGTCTCCGAGCTTCATGGCGTCGCACGCTAACGAACGCGCGGTGACCAGCACCGTCCCGGGCCGGAGTTCGCACCGAGCGCACGAACCCGGGTAGACCGCTCGCCGTGACGCTGCGTCTCCCTCGGTCGCTCGTCGTGCTGCGCCACCGCGACTATGCGTTGGTGCAGGCCGGCAACGCGATCTCGAACCTCGGGACGTGGATGCAGTACGTCGGCATCGGCTGGGCGCTGCGCGGCCTGACGAGCTGGGAGTTCGTGCTCGGCCTCAGCTTCGTCGCCCAGTTCGGCCCGTCGCTGTTGCTCGGGCCGGGCGCCGGGGTGCTCGCGGACCGGTTCGACCGCCGCCGGCTCGTGCTCGCGGGCACGATCGCGCAGGCCATCCCGCCGTTGCTCACGGGCTGGCTCATCACCCAGGACGCCCTCACGATCCCGCGACTGCTCGGCCTGGCCGCTGCGGGCGGTGTGTTCCAGGCGATCACGATGCCCGCCGGCTCCGCGATCATCCCGCGACTCGTTCCGCCGGAGGAGACCCACCAGGCGGTGACGTTCGGGACCGCGGCGATCAACTTCACCCGCGTGTTCGGTCCCGCGATCGGTGGGACCGCGATCCGCCTCTGGGGTCTCGACTGGGCGTTCTTCCTGAACGGCCTGAGCTTCTTCGGCGTCGTGGTCGCATGGTGGTTGGTCCGGCCCGCGAACACTCGGGCGACGCTCGCCGAGCGTGCGAACCGCGGCAGCCTGCGCGACGGGATCGCTTACGCGCGCGAGCACCACTTGGTGCGGCACCTGTTGGTGTTGAACGGTGTGATCGCGGTGTTCATGTTCCACGCGCCGCTCATGCCCGCCTTCGCGCGTGACGTGCTCCACGGCGACGCGTGGACGTACAGCCTCCTCACGTCCGCGACGGGCGTCGGCGCAGTGCTCGGCGCGTTCTTCGCCGGGGAACTCCGCAGCCAGGCGAAGCGCTGGACCGCGGTCGCGGGCGCCGCGATCCTCGTGCCCGTGTCGCTCATCGCGTTCGCAGCGAGTTCGACCGTCGCGGTCTCGGTCACCGCGCTCGTCGGGTTCGGGGCGGGCTACTTCTTGTTCCTCGCGACGAGCCAGAGCATGCTGATCCTCGCGACGCCCGACGAGTACCGGGGCCGCGTGATGGGTCTCTTCGGGATGTCGAGCGTCGGCGCGGTCCCGTTCGCCGGCCTCGCGGGTGGAACGATCGCCGGCTTCACCGGCCCGCGCGCTGCCGTCGCGATCGCGGCCGGGTGCATCCTCGCCTATGCGATCTGGTTCGCGATCAGCGAACGCGCGACGCGAGCGACCGCACCAGTCGCGAACCCGCCGGCGTCGACGCTGCCGGACAGCATGTGAGTGATCCGGGCGGCTCGCGTATGCTGACACGCATGTCAGGGAACCGGGGCATCATCCGCGCGGCGGGCTACGTGCCCTACCGGCGGCTCGATCGCAGCGCGATCGCCAAGACGTTCGGCAGCGGCGGGGGGCGTGGCACGCGAGCGGTCGCGGGCTTCGACGAGGACACGACGACGATGGGTGTCGAGGCGGCGCGTTTCGCGTTGCGGGGTGGTGAGGTCACCGCCGACGCACTGTGGTTCGCGACCGCCTCGCCCGCGTACCTCGACAAAACGAACGCGTGCACGATCCATGCCGCGTTGCGGCTCGACACCGACGTTCCGGCGCTCGACTTCGGCGGCGCGCTCCGCAGTGGTATCGGTGCACTGCGAACCGCCCTCGAGGCCAACGGCACGACGCTCGTCGTCGCTTCCGACACCCGCAACGGCCTGCCGACGAGTGGCGACGAATCCGCGGGTGGCGACGGTGCCGCGGCGGTCCTCGTCGGGAGTGACGACGCGGGTCCGGTGATCGCCGAGCTGATCGGTGCCGCGAGTGCGACCGAGGAGTTCATCGACCGATGGCGTGCGCCGGGGAGCCCGCGGTCGAAACAGTGGGAGGAACGCTTCGGCGAGACCAAGTACGTGCCGCTCGGCGACCGTGCCTGGAACGCCGCGCTCAAGCAGGCGGAGCTGTCGCCAGGCGACGTGAACCTGCTCCTCGTGACGGGTATGCACGCTCGTGCGGCGAAGGCGCTCGCGGGCAAGCTGGGTGCTGTGAACGCGGCTTCGGCCGACGACCTCACCGCCACGGTCGGCAACGCCGGCACCGCGCAACCACTGCTCGCTCTCGCGCACGCGCTCGAGTCGGCCGCTCCCGACCAGGTGATCGCGCTCGTCGTGCTCGCCGACGGGGTCGAGGTGCTGCTGTTCCGCACGACCGCAGCGATCGCCGGGTACCGACCCGCGCGCACCGTCGCCAGTCAGATCGCGGGTGGTGCCGACCTTCCCTACGGCAAGTTCTTGTCGTGGAAGGAGATCGTCACGCTCGAACCACCTCGGCGTCCCGAACCGGATCGCATCTCGGCGTCGGTCAGCGGCCGTACCGAGGAGTGGAAGTACGCGTTCGTCGGAAGCCGCGATCGCTCGTCGGGCGCGCTGCACCTGCCGCCGACCCGCGTCTCGCGCGTCGGCGACACGATCGACGACATGGAACCTGCGCCGATGGCCGACATCGAGGGCACGATCCAGATCATCACGATCGACCGGATCGCGTACTCGCCGAGCCCGCCGATCACGTTCGCGATCGTCGACTTCGACGGCGGCGGCCGACTCCCGGTCGAGATGACCGACGTGAACGCCGACGACCTGAAGATCGGCGACCGGGTCGAGATGACGTTCCGCAAGTTGTTCACTGCCGACGACATCCACAACTACTTCTGGAAGGCTCGCCTCGCGCCCGGCGTGGGCGAGTAGCGACAAAGGACGCGCTGCCATGGCATCGAAGGGCATCAAGGACCAGGTCGCGATCGTCGGCATGGGCTGCACGAAGTTCGGTGAGCACTGGGACAAGGGTGCCGACGACCTTCTGATCGAGAGTTCGACCGCCGCGCTCGCCGCGGCCGGGATCGCCAAGGACGACGTCGATGCCTACTGGCTCGGCACCGCGATGGGCGCACCGTCGGGCCTCACGCTCGCGCGGCCGTTGCAGCTCCACGACAAACCGGTCACCCATGTGATCAACCACTGCGCGACCGGGAGCGAGACGATCCGCAACGCCGCCTACGCGGTCGCGAGCGGCGCGTACGACATCGCGATGGCGATCGGTGTCGAGAAGGTGAAGGACTCGGGCTACCAAGGCCTCGTCGGCGCGGGGAAGCCTCCGACCGACGGCACGAACCGCACGCTCACCGCGGCGGCGATGTTCGCGATGTGTGCGCCCGCCTATGGCAACAAATACGGGGTCTCCGAGGAGCAGGTGCGCGAGACGCTCGCGCGCATCGCGTGGAAGAACCACTACAACGGGGCGCGAAATTCGCGTGCACAGTTCCGTCGCGAGGTGTCGATGGAGACGATCTGCGGCGCGCCGCTCATGGCGGGCGGACTCGGTGTCTACGACTGCTCGGGAGTCGCCGACGGTTCCGCGGCAGCGATCGTCGTGCGCGCCGAGGATGCGCTGCGGTACACCGACACGCCGATCTACATCAAGGCGCTCTCGCTCGTCGCCGGCAACTGCTCCGGCAACGCCGACCCTGACTACGACTACACGCACTTCCCCGAGATCGCGGCGGCCGGACGCGACGCGTACGCGCAGGCGGGGATCACCGACCCGCGGCGTCAGCTCGCGATGGCCGAGGTGCACGACTGCTTCACGCCCGCCGAACTGCTGATCATGGAGGATCTCGGTTTCGCCGAGCGCGGCGCCGCGTGGAAGGAAGTGCTCGCGGGCACGTTCGACCTGCAGGGTGAACTGCCGGTCAACCCCGACGGCGGACTCAAGAGCTTCGGGCACCCGGTCGGTGCGTCGGGTGTGCGGATGGCGTTCGAGGCGTACCTGCAGCTGCGCGGCGAGGCGCCTGCGGAGCGCACGATCGCGCACGCGGATCGCGGCCTGGCGCTGACGCACAACCTCGGCGGATATCCGGGCGAGATGGTGAGCTTCGTCGGGATCTGGGGCAACGAACTCGGCTGAGCAGCGCGTGAGGCGGTCGGAGTGCCGCGCCTCACCTGGGGGATCCACCACATCGGCCTCATCAGGCAACACAATGAACACCGATGCGAGCCCGAGGTCAGTTCGCCGCCACGATCCACCGGCATCGTTTCGCGGTCGAGATCTGCGACGACGATTGGTGCACGACCGACGTCTACGGGTTCGAGGACCTGCCGCTCCCGGTCCGCGCGATCGTCGAGACCGAGAACCGGCTCGGCGAGGTCACCTGGCGCTCGCCCGACGGTTGTAGCTGGCGCGTCCGCGCCGCCTTCGTCTGACCGGCCCAAGACCCGAACCGGCCCAAGACCCGAACCGGCGTCGTCGGGCCGCGCCCGGCGCTCGCCGACGACGCCGGTTCGGAGGGTTGGGGTCTCGGGCGGTCGGTAGTCTCGGTCGATGCGTGGCCGCGCTGGGGCGATCCACCCGTCACTCCGCGAGGCCGAACCCTCAGTGTTCTGGCTCGACGCACCGGATCGTCCGGCACCTTCCGACCCGCTCGTCGGGCCCGCCGAGGCCGACCTCGCGATCGTCGGCGGCGGCTACATGGGCCTGTGGGCCGCGTTGCTCGCGAAGCAACGCGATCCGGATCGCGACGTGTTGCTGATCGAGGCCGACACGATCGCGGCCCACGCGTCGGGTCGAAACGGCGGCTTCGTCGACGCGTCGATCACGCACGGCATCGCCAACGGCGCCGCGCACTTCCCCGGCGAGTTGTCGCGGTTGGTCAGGCTCGGCCACGAGAACTTCGATTCGCTGGCCGCCACGATCGCCGAGTTCGGGGTCGACGCGCGATTCGAAGCCAACGGGATGCTCGCGGTCGCTACGGAACCCTGGCAGCTCGATGGGCTCCGCGAGGCGGTCCCGCTCCTGCGCGACCACGGCGAGACCGTCGACTGGCTCGAACGCGATGAGCTCCGCGTCCACGTCGACTCCCCGACCTACCTCGGCGGGTACTTGCAGCGGACCCACCAGGCGACCGTCGACCCGGCCCGCCTCGCATGGGGTCTCGCCGATGCGGCCCGCTCGGTCGGCGTTCGCATCCACGAAGGCGTGCGCGCCGAACGGCTCGACGCGTCGGCGACGGGTGTTCGGATCCAGACCGACCGCGGCGTGGCTCGGGCCCGCCGGGTCGTGCTCGCGACGAACGCGCTTTCGCACCTCGTACGGGCGACGCGCCGCCGCGTCGTTCCCGTGTGGGACTACGTCGTCGTCACCGAACCGTTGTCGCCGGCGCAGCGCGCCGCGGTCGGGTGGTCGGGCGGGTGCGGCGTGGGTGATGCCGCGAACCAGTTCCACTACTCACGCGTGACCCCCGACGGTCGCATCCTGTGGGGTGGCTACGACGCGATCTACTACTTCGGTGGCGATGTCTCGGATCGACGCGCGCAGCGTGACGCGACCTTCGATCTCCTCGCGCGACACTTCTTCGAGACGTTCCCGCAACTCGACGGGCTGCGTTTCACACACCGGTGGGGTGGGGTCATCGACACGAGTTCGCGCTTCTGCGTCACGTTCGGGACCGCGCACGCGGGCAGGGTCAGCTTCGCGGTCGGCTACACGGGGCTCGGCGTCGCGGCGACGCGTTTCGGCGCGCAGGTCGCGCTCGATCTCGTCGACAACCCGCAGTCGGAGCTCTGCCGACTCGACTTCGTGCGGTCGAAGCCGTTCCCGTTCCCGCCCGAGCCGTTGCGGTTCGGTGCGATCGATCTCACCCGCCGGGCGATCGGCCGGGCAGATCGTCGCGCGGGGCGCCGCGGGCCGTGGCTCCGCCTCCTCGACCGGTTCGGGGTCGGGTTCGACTCGTGACGCCCGACCGAGTGTCGAGCCGAGTCACTCGGGCGTCGCGCACACGAAGTCGATGAGCTGTTCGATCGCGCCGACGACCTCGACCTCGAGATCCGCGTAGGTCGACACCGAGGCGAGCAGGTGGCGCCAGAACGCGCGCGGGTCGTCGACGCCGAGCGCGGCACAGACGCCGTCCTTCCACGGGATGCCGCGGGGGATGTCGGGCCAGGCCTCGATGCCGGCGATCTTGGGGCGGACCGCGGCCCAGACGTCGATGTACGGGGTCCCGGTGACGAGCACGTGCGGGCTCGCGACCGTCGCGGCGATGCGGGATTCCTTGCTTCCGGGCACGAGATGGTCGGCGAGCACGCCGAGCCGGCGTGTCGGACCGGGCCGGAACTCCTGGAGGTAGTCGGCGAGGTGGTCGAGTCCGTCGAGCCGTTCGACGACGACCCCCTCGAGTCGCAGGTCGTCGCCCCAGACCTTCTCGACCAGCTCGGCGTCGTGCACGCCCTCGACGACGATGCGCGCTGCGCGAGCGACGCGCGCCGCGGCGCCGGCAACGGCTCGAGACCCGCTCGCCGTGGTCGCGAGTGACGGAGTTGCCGTCGGTCGGGGCCGTACGAGGTTGCACGCGGTGCCGTCGACAGCGAACCCGCCGGGAGTGAGCGGGAAGACGCGCACGAGCCCCGTTTCGCCCGCGAGTTCGACCTCGTTCGCGTTCATCCGCACGAGCCGACCCCGGAACTTCGATCCGCGGTGCACGACGGCGGTGCCCGCGCGTACCTCGATGTCGGGGTACTGCGCGGCGACCCGCCTCGGTCCGTCGACCGGACCCCCGAGAATGCCGCGTGCCACCGGCGAGCGCCTCAGCCGCGGGCGAGGTCGACCAGGCGCGCGACCGGCTCGAGATCGAACGGTGCGCCGACCATCACGATGAAATGCTCGGCGCCGGCCTCGAGGTAGGCCTCGATGTCGCCGAGTTCGGCGGGCTGGATCGCGGCGGTGCGTTCGATCTGGCCAGGGTCGCGCCCGACCTCGGCACACCAACGGTCGAGGACCGCGTTCTTCGCCGCGTAGGTCGCGGGCGGGCCGAACGAGTTCCACGCGTCGGCATGTTCCGCGACGAGACGCAGGGTGACTCGCTCGCCGCTACCGCCGATGAGGATCGGGATCGAGAGCGGTCCGGGGTTGAGCTCGTCGAAGCGGTGCATGATCTTGGGCAGTGCGGTCGCGAGATCGCCGAGGCGTGAGCCCGCGGTCCCGAACGGAAACTCGTACTCGTCGTAGTCGCGCTCGAACCAGCCGGACCCGATCCCGAGGATGAAGCGGCCGTCGCTCAGGTGGTCGATCGTGCGCGACATGTCGGCGAGGAGGTGCGGGTTGCGATACGAGTTGCACGTGACGAGTGCCCCGAACTCGGCGTGGTGGGTGTCGACGGCCATCGCGGCGAGGAGTGTGTAGCACTCGTAATGGGCAGCGTCGGGGTCGCCGTAGAGCGGGAAGAAGTGGTCCCACAGCCAGATCGTGTCGACCCCGAGTTCGTCGGCGGCGCGCCAGGCGGCGCGGAGCTGCGCCACGCTGCACGACTGCGGATGGAGCTGCACGCCGACACGGAACCTCGCCATGGTGCGAGGTTACCCAGCGTCGAGCGAGTGCTCGGCGGAGTCGCCGAGCACGATGCGGCGGCCTCCGCTCGCGAGCGTGATCGCAGCGCGACCATCCATGAGTGCACGAATCGGCTCGCCGACGAGTTCGGCCCGCCAGCCCTCGGCGAGTCGCCCGGCGCCGGTGTTGAGGAGATCGACGAGATCGGCCCGCGTCGCGAGCAACTGGGATTCGAGTTCGAGCTCGTGTGAACGCTGTTGTAGCCACGCCGAGATCACCGACACGGCGGGTCCGAGTGTGCGGTCGGTGTCGTCGCGGTCGGGGACGCGCAGGTCGTCGGGGGCGAGGTCGAGCCCGCGCTGCACCGCGGCAAGGAGATCGAGCGCGACAGCGTCTTTCGTGTGGCGGCCGTCGATGCCGCGCACGCTGTTGAGGTCGTCCTTGGTCTTCGGCGGTTTCTGGATGATCCCCATGAGGGCGAGGTCGGGGAGGACGAAGCGGCTCGGGATGTCGGAGCGTTCTGCGGCGCGCTCGCGCCAAGCGCACACCTCTTGGGCGACGCCGCGGGTCTTGCCGCGGAATTGCCGGCTGCCCTTGATGCGCCACCAGGCGACCTCGGGCTCCGCCTTGCCGCGTGGCCGGATCCGGCGGCTCTCGCACTCGTCGCGCGCCCAGTCGAGTCGACCGCGTTCGATGAGCTCGCGTTCGAGCTCGTCGGTGATAGCGAGGAGATGTTCGACGTCGCTCGCCGCGTACTCGCGCTGCGGATCGGTGAGCGGCCGCTTCGTCCAGTCGGTGAGACGGTCGCCCTTCGCGATCTTGGCGCGCACGAGCTTTTCGGCCAGCGCGGTGAGCGCCGGGGTCCCCATGCCGATGAACCCCGCTGCGATCTGGGTGTCGAACAGGTGCCGGGGTGTGGCGCCGCACGCGCGATCGAGGATGGCGAGGTCTTGATCGCAGGCATGGGCGATCATCGTGCCGGCGCCGGCGAAGACCTCGGCGAGCGGGGCGATGTCGATCGCCAACGGGTCGATGAGCGCCAACCCCGATCGCCACGCGATCTGGACCAGCGCGAGTTGCGGGTGGTAGGTGCGTTCGCCCTGGAACTCGGTGTCGAGCGCGTACCGCGGCTCGTCGACGAGTTGCTCGACGACCGTACGGAGTGCCGCGTCGGTGTCGATCCAAGTGTGCGCCATCAGTGCATCTTGCTACAGATCGGCGATCGCGGCGCGAACGGTGCCCAGACGGTCGAAGCTCGCGAGCACGGCGGCGTGATCCTCGGCGAGATGACGGACGATGACGTCGGTGCAGCCGATGACCGCGAGTTCGGCGAACGCGGCCTCGACCGCGACCGTCGTGCCGACCACCGGTGCGGCAGGATCGAACCCGCGGTAGCCCGCGTCGACGATCGGACGAGCGACGCGATCGAGCTCGGCATCGTCGGCTCCGACGTGGACGTCACGGCGGATGGCGATGCGGCCGACGGGCCGGCCGTGTCGGTCGCAGGCCTGCCGATAGGCGTCGATCAACTCGCGCGCATCGGCCGGCGTGGCCTCGGGCCCGATCAGGAACGCGTTGCCGAGGCGCGCGGCCCGGTCGATCGCGGCAGGCGCCGACGCGCCGATCCACACCTCGAGCGGGTCGGGGATCACCGGCGCGATCCGGGCGGCGGTGATGCGATACGGCCGTTCCATCGTCACCTCGTCGCCGGCGAGCAGCCGTCGAACGACGTCGAGCGACGCCTCGAACCGCGAGGGACGTTGGCGGAGATCGCGGCCGAGCGCGGCGAACTGTGCCTCGCCGCCGCCGATCGCGCACTGCAACACGAACGGTCCCGAATGGATCGCGGCGAGGGTGCCGAGTTGCTCGGCGGCGAGCACCGGATCCCACAGCGGGAGGAGCATGAGGACGCCGGCGGTGGCGTCGGACCACTCGGCGAGCAGGCGACCCAGGATCGGCACGTTCTGGTAGTAGGGGACGGGACCGGTCGCGTGGTGGTCGCCGACGAACAACGAGTCGAAGCCGGCCGCACGCGCGGCGCGGGCTCGTTCGATCATCCAGCGCGCGCCCGTGTGGGCCTCGACCCCGGGGTACGCACTCCGCAGCGAAGCTCCGATGCGCATGGTCGGGTATTTGACCACACCTAAGCTGCTGTCATGACCGATCTCGGGGCCCTTGCTGCCCGCCGAGCCGAATTGCGCGACCGGTACGTCCGCGCGGTCCGTCCGCCCTCGACCGGACGTGGTGTGCACCACCTGGCGTTGATCTGTTCGGATCCCCAGGTCACGATCGAGTTCTACGACGGTCTGTTGGGTTTCCCGATCGTCGAGCTCTTCGAGAACCGCGACTATCCGGGCGGGACGCACTTCTTCTTCGACATCGGTGCCGGCAACATGCTCGCGTTCTTCGACTTCCCCGGGCTCGGTCTCGTCGACGTCCCCGAAGGACTCGGCGGCGTGCAGCACGTCGCGATCTCGGTGACCGACGAGGAGTTCGAGGCGGCCAAGCGTCGACTCGACGCGGCCGACATCGCCTACCTCGGACCGGATCGCGGCGTCGAGGAGTCGATCTACTTCAAGGATCCCGACGGCATCCAGGTCGAGTTGATCCGCCAGCCGCTCATGGAGATGCCGGAGTCCGCACCCGAAGAGCGCTGAACGAGCCGCGCCGAACCAACTGCGCCGGGCGACGCGCGCCTCGGGCGATCACGCCGATGCGCGCCACACGACCGGGCAATCGGGGCCGTCGAGCAGGTCGCCTTCGGCGACGCGCGCGTGATGTGCCTTGCGTGGTGCACCCGGGCGGAAGTGGTATCGAGCGTCGTCGCCGCAGTACCGGATGCTGATCGCTCGTCGACGGCGATCGCTCGTCGTGTTCGCGCCGGCGGCGTGCAACGTGCCCGCGTGATGCACCGAGATGTCGCCGGGGCCGAGGTCGTATTGCACGATCTCGACCTCACCCGCTGCGGCGAGCGCATCGATATCGGGGACTTCTTCGCCCTCGGTACCAGGGATCGCCATCGTCGAGACGAAGAGGTTCGGACGGTAGACGTCGCTCGCACGGTGCGAACCGCGCGCGAACCGCATGGCACCCGACGTCGCGTCGGTCGGGTCGAGCGGGATCCAGGTCGTGCACAACTGCCGACCTGTCACGTGGAAATACGAGAGGTCCTGGTGCCAGGCGGTGCGTTCACGCGTGCCGGGTTCCTTCACGAGAACGCTGTCCTCCCAGAGGTTCAGCTTGGTCGTGCGGAGCAGCGTGCCGACGATGGCGGGCACGGCCGATTCGCGCGCGAAGGCTGCGAACTCCGGGTGGATGCGCCAGTGGTCGACGCCGCTGACGAACCGACCGCGCGTCGTGGTCGAGTCCGCGAGCACCGGCTGACCATCGTGGGCGAGCGCGTCGCCGAGACCGCTCAGATCGGCCATCTCGGGCTGGTCGAGCAGCATCTCGACGGCGGGATCCATCGCGAGTACGAACGCGGGGTCGAGCACGCCGCGAAGGACGACCACGCCGTCGGCCCAGAACGTCTCGATCTCCGCGGGTTCGGGGAGCCGGACGAAACCGTCGCCCGAGGCGCTCGTGCGCACGCGTCTCACCTAGCCCTGGATCGAGAAGCCGCCGTCGACCGGCAGCGTCTGGCCCGTGACGTAACGCGCGCCCGGCGACGCGAGGAACAACACGACGGGCGCGACGTCGTCGGGGTGGCCGAATCGGCGCATCGGCGTCCGTTCGAGCATCGGACCGGTCAGTGAGTCGTACGCGAGCATCGGCGCAGTCATGTTGCTCTCGATCACACCCGGTGCGACCGCGTTGACCCGAATCCCCTCGCGCGCCCACGCGGTGGCCAACGTCTTCGTCAGCTGCACGATCCCTGCCTTCGCCGCGCCGTACGCCGGCACGATCTCGAGTCCGAAGTAGCTCGTCATCGAACCGACGTTGACCACGGACCCACCACCGTCGAGCGTGCTGGCAGCGAGGCGATCGCGGAGACGGTTCGCGAGACGGAACGGCGCAGAGAGATTGACCGCGAGCACTTCGTCGAACACCTCGGGCTCGTATTCGCTGCGCCCGCCCGGCAGGTTCTGGCCGGCGTTGTTGACGAGCACGTCGCACGAACGGAGCGACGCGGCGAGCGCGTCGATCGCGTCGTGGTCGGTCATGACGCACTGCCGGTAGGTGAGCCGCGCGAGGTCGTGGCCGTAGTCGGTCGCGGCCGCCCGTGTCCCGGTGATGGTCACGGCCGCGCCCGCGTCGGCGAACGCGGTCGCGATACCCAGTCCGATCCCGTTCGAGCCGCCGGTGACGAGCACGCGCGCGTCGGTGAAGTCGAAGCTCACGCCCACACGCGCTCCCAACGTCGGGTCTCGGCAGAGCGGTACATCGCGAGTGCTCCGTAGAGCTCGCCGAGCGCGAAGCGCGCGTCGGCCGCGAGCGGTCGTCCGTCGAGGATCGCGGCTTCGAAGTCGGCCCATTCGCCTTCGTACGACTGGAGGTAGTTGCCCTGTCCGACGACGGTGCCCCGGTGGTCGGCACCGTCGAAGTGCCGCACCCGACCGATCCCCTCGATCACAATCTCGCCGGTGGTCCCGGTGATCTGGAACAGCGGCAGGTTGCTGACGGCACCGGGGACGAGCAAGGCGTCGAAGCTCGCCACCACCCCGGACTCGAACCGGCAGAGCGCCCGACACATCGATTCGCCCTGCATGCCGGGAAACGGATGGCCGGTCGCCGCGACGACCTCGATGATCTCGCCGCACCACATCCGCAGGGGCCGCAGCCAATGCGATCCGGCGTCGAGCGCGATCCCGCCGCCCGCGGCAATGAGCGACATGCGCCAGGGGTCGGCGCCCTCGTAGAAGTCGCCCATCGGCGGGAAGCAGTGCCACGCGCGCGCCGTGACGATCTCGCCGATCGCGCCGTCGGCGATCAGTTGCCGAACGAGCAGTACCTCCGGCCAGTACTGCGCGTTCTCGGCGAGCATGAACACGCGGTCGGTCGGCGCGGCGGCGAGGATGCGTTCGCACGCGTCGGGCGTCGTCGCCATCGGCTTCTCGAGCAACACGTGCAGGCCGGCGGCGAAGGCCTCCAACGCGAGCTGCTCGTGCAGGTGATGGGGGACCATGATCGCCGCGGTGTTCGCGCCCTGCGCCACCGCATCGGCGAGCGATGCACATGCCACGCCTCCGGTTCGCGCCGCGAAGGTCGCGGCCCGCGCAGCGTCGGGGTCGACGCAGGCGACGATTTGCGTCCGGGGAGCGGCGGCAGCGATCGCCGTCACGTGCCAGTCGGCGATCGCGCCGCACCCGACGATCGCGAGGCGGACCTCGGCGATGTCAACCATGCGCGCGCTCGTCGATCCGTCGACGCGCGGCGGCCGCCTGGTGGCGGAGCCAACCGATGAGCCAGAAGTTCGCGAAGCCGCTCGGCGGATCCGCCTCGTGTTCGGCGATCAACGCCTCGTGCGCGTCGGCGAAACACGCGTTCGCGTCGACGTCGTCGGGTGCGGCCGCGAGCACGTGCTCGAGCAGTGCCACCGCGCCGATCGGGTCGCCGGTCGCGAGGCGGGCGCGTGCCGCGCGCACGACGACGCCAGGCCCGCCGGCGAGCGCGACGAGTTCGGGCGAGACCGACGTGGGTTCGAGCGGATAGAGCTCGGTGGTCGCGCGAGCGTGGAACCACCCCGCGTATCCCTCCCAGATCGCGCGGACGTCCCAGGCGACCTTGCCGTACCCCTCGCCGAGCGCGAGTTCGGGCGGCGGTTCGATATCGCGCATCAGCTCGTATACCGAACGCCCCTCGTTCATACCGTCGACCACGGCATCGTGCAGCCAGCGAACGCCGTCGCGGATGCGTTCGAGTTCGCGACGGACCTCGCGTGCCCCGACGATCGGGCCATGATGGCCGACGCACAACACCTCGGCGTCGAGGTCGATGACTTGCTGGACCGCCGTCAGGAACGGCAGTGCATACCGCAATCGATCGGCTCGCAACGTCACCAGATTGGGGACATGACCGAACAGCGCGCTGAACACGTTGCCGACGAATGCGATCCGGCGTTGTGGGAGCCAGATCACGGTGGAGTCGATCGTCTCGCCTCCCGGTGCGGAGATCAGCTCGAAGTCGACGCCGCCGAGCGAGAACGTCCAGCGGTCGTCGAAGAGTACGTCGGGTGCGGCCACGCTCTGCCCCGGGATCTCGCTGCCGACGGGTTGGCTCTTGATGAACCGGTCGGCCTTGCTCACCGCCTCGGCCCAGTAGGGCATCGAGCGTCTGACACGAAAGCGATGGATGCGTTCGTCATCGGCCTGGCAGACGGCGTTGTTGGCTTGCGCGATCAGTACGGTTCCGGGTTCGCGGAAGTGGTCGATCCCCCCGACATGATCGACGTGACCTTGGGTGAGCAACACGTAGCGCGTCGGTGCGGGTGCGACGGAGTCGTAGAGACGCTTGTGGTGCCCGGCCTCGAAGCCCATGCCGGTATTGATGACGACGCGTCCGTCGTCGGTGAGCACACAGAATGTGTTCGAAAGGCCTGGCGACATCCAGATGCGGTCGGCGATGGGGATCGCAGCATCGGCGGAGGCGGGTTGGATGTCGAACGCACCGGGCCGCGCGCGAACGAGATCGGAGGTCATGGCGGTGACGGTAACGACAATTGTCGACCGGCGTCGACCCGTCGCCCGTTAGCGTCGACCGCCGTGGGTGTCATCGAGGTACACGGGCTCGGCTACTCGCTCCCCGGAGGGCGACCGCTCTTGCGCGACGTCGCGTTCCGCGTGGGCGACGGTGAGCACGCGGCGCTCGTCGGCGCGAACGGCACCGGCAAGACCACGCTGTTGCGTCTCCTCGCCGGCGATCTGCAACCGACCGCCGGGTCGGCGCGCGTCGACGGGCGGATGCTCGCGATGCGTCAGCTGCATCCGACGGGCGAGGAGCGTGTCGTCGACCACCTGTTGACGCTCGCGCCGGTCGCGATCCGACGGGCGGCAGCGGTCGTCTCGGCCGCCGAGCGCGCGGGCTCGGCGACCGACGCCGATGGGGTTCGTCTCGCGGATGCCTACCAACGGTTCGGCGACGCCGGTGGGTGGGACCTCGAGGTCGAATGGGACGTCTGCGCGGTGGCCGCGCTCGGCCGGGGCTTCGACGAGATCCGCGACCGGCGGCTGTCCACCTTGTCGGGGGGCGAGCAGAAGCGGCTCGCGCTCGAATACCTGCTCCGGTCGGATGCCGACGTCCTGCTCCTCGACGAGCCCGACAACTTCCTCGACGTGCCCGCGAAGGAGTGGCTCGAAACCTCGTTGCAGACGTCGTCGAAGACGATCCTGCTCGTGAGCCACGATCGCGAGTTGCTGGCGCGCGCCGCGAACCGGATCGTGACGATCGAGGGGCAAGGTGCCTGGACACACGGCGGTTCGTTCGCGACCTACCACGCGGCACGCGAGGCCCGGATCGACCGGATCGACGAGGAGCATCGGCGACACCAGGAGCGCCGCAAGCAACTCGAAGCGTCGGTCGTCGAGCTGCGGCGGCGATCGATCGTGTCGGACGCGTTCGCGTCCCGTCTGAGGGCGACCAAGACCAAGATCGAACAACTCGACCGTCAGGCGCCGCCCGAACGCCCGAGGGAGCAGTCGATCACGATGCGACTCGGCGGCGATCGCACCGGCAAGCGCGCCGTCGTGGTCGAAGGTCTCGAGCTCGCGGGCCTCACCGATCCCTTCAGCACCGAGATCTTCTTCGGTGAACGCGTCGGGATCATCGGCCACAACGGCACCGGCAAGAGCCACTTCCTCCGTCTCCTCGCGGGCGAACCCATCGAGCACGCGGGCGATTGGCGGCTCGGCGCGCGCGTCGTGGCGGGCTACTTCTCCCAGGTCCACGAGCATCCCGAACTCGCGGGACGGTCGTTGCTCGAACTGCTCCTCGCGACCGGACACGCCCGCGGCGAGGCGATGGCTGCCCTGCGCCGTTACGAACTGCACGACGCGTGGAACCAGACGTTCGACACACTCTCGGGTGGACAGCAGGCGCGCGTGCAGGTCCTGCTCCTCGAGACGTCGGGCGCGACGCTGCTCCTGCTCGACGAACCCACCGACAACCTCGACGTCGCCTCGGCCGAGGCGCTCGAGGACGCAGTCGCACAGTTCCAGGGCACGGTCGTGATCGTCACCCACGACCGGTGGCTGATGCGGGCCTGCGATCGCTTCCTCATCTTCGGTCGCGACTGCAGCGTGACCGAGGCACTGGAACCGCGCTACCGCTGACCCGACGCCGTCTCGAGGCCTGCGAGCCAGGCCGCGACGTTGCTGCCGAGCATGTCGGTCGCGTAGCCGCCCTCCTGGACGACGATGGTCGGTCGGTCGAGCGCGGCGACGCGCGCACCGCAGGCGCGGAACCCGTCGGTGGTCACCGCGAGGTCGCAGATCGGATCGTCGCGGTACGGGTCGAGCCCCAACGACACGATCACGATCTCGGCGCCGAATCCATCGATGGCTTCGAGCGCGCGATCGAGCGTCGCGACGAAGTCGCCGTCGTCGCACCCGACGCCGAGCGGCAAGTTCAGGTTCGTGCCCGCGCCGGCGCCGGCGCCGGTCTCGTCGCCGTGGCCGGTGAAGAACGGGTAGGCGCGGTCGGGGTCGCCGTGGAGCGAGGCATAGAAGACGTCGGCGCGTTCGTAGAAGATCTGTTGCGTGCCGTTGCCGTGGTGGTAGTCGACGTCGAGGACCGCGACGCGATCGATACCACGTGCAACTGCGTGCTGCGCGGCGATCGCGGCGTTGTTGAAGAAGCAGTACCCGCCGAAGACCGAACGGCCCGCGTGGTGTCCGGGGGGTCGACACAGCGCGTAGGCGAACCGCTCGCCGACAAGGACACGATCGGTCGCGGTGAGGGCGAGATCGACAGCGGCGCGCGCCGCGCCGTAGGTACCGGCAACGATCGGTGTCGTCGTCTCGAAGCACCAGAATCCCAGCCGTCCGAGCGGCGTCGCGGGTGCACGCGCCGGGCCCATCCCAGCGCGCAGGCCCGGGTGGAGGAACACGTCGGGGACCGCGTCGTCGACACCGGCTGCAGTCGTCCACTCGGCCCATGCGGTCTCGAGGAAGTCGACCATCGCCGGGTCGTGGACGGCATCGATCGGCGCGCGGCCGTGATCATCGGGGTCGAGCCAGCGGTGGGTGCCGGTTGCGTCGAGCGCGGCGCGGATGCGGTCGACGCGATCGGGGGTCTCGTGCATCGGTCGGCGGTGACCGGCCTCGACCTCGTCGGCGGGGTCGTGCGCTCGGTGGGCATCGCTCGCGATCAGCAGCACGGGGCGATCGTAACGGCGCGACGTCGCGGCGGGGGCGACGAGGGCATCGACGCGGTCAGACGATGCCTTCGCGTCGCGCGACGGCAACCGCCTCGAGCTTGGAATGTGCGCCGAGTTTGCCGATCACCTTCTGCACGTGCGTCCTAACCGTGTTTCGGCTCACGAACAACCGCGCCATGATGTCGTCGGTCGAAGAGCCTTCGGCGAGCAGGCGCAATACCTCGCGCTCGCGTGGCGTGAGTCCGAACCGATCCGCGGCCGACGACTTCGCCGGGCCCGGCGCGGGCGCGGTGAGCCCGGCGTGCGCGGCGCGTACCGCGTCGACAAGGTCGTGCGCGGCGCGGTCCTTGGTGACGAAGGCGCTGCAACCCGCCTCGTAGGCCGCGCGGGCCGTGTGATCCTGGGCCAGGCCGGTGAGCATGACGACGCGCAGGCCGGGAACGAGCCGGCGCAACTCCCCGATGGTCGCGGCGCCGTCGCGGTCGGGGAGCTGGTAGTCGAGGACGCACACGTCGGCGTGTGCTCCCGGGAGCTGCGCCGTCGCGTCGGCCGCCGACACCGCCACGCCCGTGACCTCGATGTCGGGTTCGTCGCCGAGCACGCGCACGAGGCTCTCCGCGAACATCCGGTGGTCGTCGACCACGAGCACTCGAATCACTGCTTCACCCCTCGGCCCCGCCCGGCACCTGTGCGAGCCATGGTAGGTGAGCGTGGCGCCCGGGACCGTCAACGGCCGCGCGTTTCGCAGGTTCGCGGGCGCAGGGTTAGGGTCCACGAGACAAGCCGTCGACCCCGGGCGGGAGAGTTCCGTCACCGACAGCCGCCGAGGTGCAATCACCTGGGCAGCACGCGGTGGCGGGCGCCGAAGGAGCAACCTCCCCAGGAATCTCTCAGGCGAACGGACCGCTCGGGCGAGGCATCTCTGGAGAGCAGGGGCCGCGTGCGGTCCCTCACCGACGGGGTAAGCCGATCCACCGCAGGGCTGCACGCTTGGTGCCGATGTCTGCGGTGCCTCGGTGAAATCTCTCAGGTCCCGCGACAGATGGGGAAGCGCCGAGCCGGGCGCACCCTGCACTCGCGCGAGCGCGGCCCGCATGGGTCACGACGAGACCACGAGAGGTGACCACGATGAACACCCGAACGCCCGAGCCCGAAGATGGCAGGCCCGAAGATGGCAGGCCCGAAGATGGCAGGCCCGAAGATGGCAGGCATGCGGTGCGGTTCGTCGATCGACACATCGGCCCCGACGCCGAGGATCGCCGGAGCATGCTCGCGACCCTCGGCGTCGACTCGCTCGAGGCGCTGATCGCGGCCGCGGTCCCGCAGGGCATCCGCGACGACGCGGTCCTCGATCTCCCGGGGATGAGCGAGGACGCTGCGCTCGCGACGCTGCGCGACCGTGCCGCACGCAACCGATCGGTCACGTCGCTGCTCGGGCTCGGGTATTGCGGCACGGTCACGCCTGCGGTGATC
>SXJQ01000286.1 GCA_005779345.1 Actinomycetota bacterium | reverse complement strand
TCTTCATGATCGCGTCGACCTCCGAGGTCTACGGCGATCCGCTCGAGCATCCCCAGAAAGAAACCTACTGGGGCAACGTCAACCCGATCGGGCCGCGTGCGGTCTACGACGAGGCGAAGCGTTTCGCCGAGACCCTCACGATGACGTACCGGCGGCTCTACGACCTGCCGACGGGAATCGTGCGGATCTTCAACACCTACGGGCCGCGACTCCGGCCGGCCGACGGTCGGGTGATCTCGAACTTCTTGGTGCAGGCGATCGAGGGTCGACCACTGACGGTGTACGGCGACGGCAGCCAGACCCGGAGCTTCTGTTACGTCGACGACCAGGTCCGTGGGTTGTTGGCGATGGTGGATCGCGACACCTCGGGGCCGGTCAACATCGGAAACCCCGTCGAATACACGATGCTCGAGCTGGCCCACATCGTGGTCGAGCTCGCCGAGAGCAGCTCCGAGGTCGTCTTCGAGGCCCTGCCCCAGGACGATCCCACCCGCCGACGACCCGACATCACCCGAGCCCGAGAACTCCTCGGGTGGGAACCGACGGTCGATCTGCGCGAAGGTCTGCGGCGCACCTACGAGTCCTACCTCGGAGACCGCGCCCGTGCCGACACCCGCAGATGAACCGCCGCTCGCTCGCCCGCGCAAGCTGAGCGTCGTCATCCCGGTCTACAACGAACGCACCACCGTCGTCGAGATCGTTCGTCGCGTGCGCGCGGCCGAACTCCCCGAGGGCTTCGAGCGGGAGATCATCGTCGTCGACGACGGCAGCACCGACGGCACCCGCGAGGTGCTCGACCAACTCGCCGACAGCACGGTGCGGATCGTCAAGGAGCGGGTGAACCGCGGCAAGGGTCACGCGCTCCGGACGGGATTCGCGCTCGCGACGGGCGACCTCGTGGTCGTCCAGGACGCCGACCTCGAATACGACCCCGACGATTGGATGCGTCTGATCGCACCCGTGCTGAAGGGCAAGGCTCGCGTCGTCTACGGATCGCGTTTCACCGGAGAACGTCGCAACATGCTCTACTCGCACTGGCTCGGCAATCGGTTCTTGTCGCTCGTGACGAACGTGCTCTACAACAGCACGCTCTCCGACATGGAGACGTGTTACAAGCTGTTCGACCGCGAACTGTTGATGACCCTCGACCTGCGCTCGGACCGCTTCGAGATCGAGCCGGAGATCACCGCGAAGTTGTTGAAGCGGCACGTGCGCATCTACGAGGTGCCGATCTCATATGCAGGTCGCGAGCTCGACGAGGGCAAGAAGATCACCTGGCGCGACGGCGTCAAGGCACTCTGGACGCTGATCAAGTTCCGCGTCGTCGACTGATGGTCTCCCGTCGACGCGTCGCCGCTGACACCCGGTGGGCGGTGGTCATCGTCAACTACAACGCCGGCGATCACCTGGCCGGCTGCGTGCGGTCGGTCGTCGCCGACACCTCCGCAGGCGTCGCCGACATCGTCGTCGTCGACAACGGATCGACCGACGGCTCGCTCGCGGCGCTCGCCCACGAACCGGGCGTGCGGGTCGTCGAGTCGGGCGGCAACGTCGGCCTCGCCCGAGCCGTCAACCTCGGGGTCGCGACGACGAGCGCACCGATCGTCGCGGTGTTGAACCCCGATACCGTGCTGCGCCCGGGGACCGCCGGAGCGCTCGTCGGCCGCCTCGAGCGCGATGCGGGTGTGGGTGTGGTCGGACCGCGCATCGAGAACCCCGACGGGACGACCTACCCCTCGGCCCGCACGGAGCCGCCGCTCGCGATCGCAGTCGGCCATGCGCTGCTCGGTGTCGTCTGGCCGCGCAATCCCTGCTCGCGTCGTTACCGAGCGCTCGACGTCGATCCGGGCGCGCCGCGCACCGTCGACTGGTTATCGGGTGCCGCCATGTGGTTCCGCCGCGACGCGCTCGACCGCGTCGGTGGCTGGGACGAACGCTTCTTCATGTTCATGGAAGATGTCGACGTCTGCCGCCGCGTGCGCGACGCGGGACTCTCGGTCGAGTACGACCCGGCGGGGACGCTCGTCCACGCCGAGGGAGTCAGCCGCGCCCATCACCCGTATCGCATGATCGTCGCCCACCACCGCTCGGTCTGGCGTTACGCCGAGCACCGCTGGCGGGGCCCGCGCCGGCTGCTGCTCCCGCTCGCCGGGCTCGCGCTGCTCGCTCGCGCCGGGGCGTCGATGCTCGCGTATTGGTTCGGGGGGCGTCGGAGGCCGCCCGAGCTCGGCGGCTAGCCTCCCGTCACCATGGGCAAGGCTTCGAGGATCAAGCGGCGCGCGCTGAAGTCGTCGCGCAGGGTACGGCGCGGCGGTGGGGCCTACGGCTATTACGCCGCGGTCGCCGCGGTGTGCATCGTCGGCGTCTCGCTGATCGCGGTCAGCAAGGCGACCAAGAGCGAGGCCGTCGAAGGCCCGGTGGCCAACAAGGACCACTGGCACGCCGCGCTCGGCTTCTACCTCTGCGATTCCTGGCTCGGTCCGATCCCCGAGTTCGAGAACCGGGCCGGCAGCGAGGTGCGCGCCGGACTCCACAGCCACGGCGACGGCCTGATGCACCTCCACCCCTTCTCGGGCGACGAGGCCGGCGAACGGACGACGCTCGGGCGCTTCCTCGACTTCGCGGGCTGGGACATCGACTCGGAGGGCTTCACCGACGGCACGACCGGCGAGGAGTACAGCAACGGCGACTCCTGCGTCGAGGAGAAGGCGATCCTGCGCTGGACGGTCAACGGCGAGGAGCAGAAGAGCGCTCCCGACCGCTATCGCCCGCAGGACCAGGACACGATCGGCATCTACTTCGTGCCCGCCGACGCCGACCTCGCCACGATCGGTGAACCGCCGAGCAAGGCGAACCTCGACAACCCGAACGACATCGAGCCGAGCGACACCACCGCGGTACCGGGCGAGTCGACGACGACGGTTGCGGGTGCGACGACGACGACGGTCGCGGGTGCGACGACCACGACGGTCGCCGGCGCCACGACGACCTCCGCGGCTGCACCCACCTCGACCCCATGAGCGTGGGGTACGTCGCGGGCCTCGGGTCGTTCGCGAACCTCGGGCCCGTCGGGAGCGACCGGGGCCGACGGTGAAGGCCGTCCTGCTCGTCGGCGGCGAGGGCACGCGACTCCGCCCGCTCACCTACACGATGCCCAAGGCGTTGGTGCCCATCGCCAACGTGCCGTTCCTCGAGCGCCAACTCACCTGGCTCGCCGGTCACGGCATCGACGAGGTCGTGCTGTCGATGGGCTATCTCCCCGAGCCGTTCGTCGAGCACTTCCCCGACAGCCGTTTCGGTGATCTGAAGCTCAGCTACGCGGTCGAGGAGAAGCCGCTCGGCACTGCGGGCGGTATCCGTTTCGCCGCCGAGGGAACCCGCGAGCGTTTCGTGGTGTGCAACGGCGACGTGCTCACCGCCCTCGATCTGTCGGCCATGATCGAGTTCCACGCGTCGCGGGCCGCCGAGGCCTCGATCTACCTCTGCCAGGTCGACGACCCCTCCGCGTTCGGCGTCGTGCCGACCCGCGACGACGGCGAGGTCGTCGGCTTCATCGAGAAGCCGCCGCGCGACCAGGCGCCGACGAACTGGATCAACGCGGGCGTCTACGTGCTCGAGCCATCGGTGCTCGACCGGATCCCGCCGCGGATGAACGTCTCGATCGAGCGTGAGACGTTCCCCCGGATGGTCGAGCGGCGCAAGGCGCTCTACGGCTTTCAATGGCCGGGGTACTGGCTCGACATCGGCACCCCGGAGAAGTACGTGCAGGCGAACCTCGACGTGCTCGCCGGGCGGCTGCCGGGCGCAGCCGACGCGGTCGCGGCCGACTCCGACCTGGGGGGCACGGTCCGCGATTCGGTGGTCGGCGCGGGGTGTTCGGTCGCCGTCGACGCCGTCGTGGAACGTTCCGTGCTGCTCGCCGGCTCCCGCGTCGAGGCGGGAGCGCGACTCTCGGATTCGGTCCTCGGCCCGGGAGCGGTGCTCAAGGCGGGTGCGGTCGCTGCCGACCTCACCCTGGTAGGGGCTGGGGTCGAGGTCGCGGCAGGGACACGGATCGCCGCGGGCCGGCTCGCGCCCAGTGGGTTCGGGACCGAGACGGAGCGTGGAGCATGACCGGCAAGGCGATCGTCACCGGTGGGGCCGGGTTCATCGGGTCGACGCTCGTCGACCGACTGCTCGCCGAGGGCTGGAAGGTCGACGTCGTCGACGACCTGTCGAGCGGATCGCTCGCGAACCTCGCCGATGCGCGCCAGTCCGAAGGACGCCGGTTCTCGTTCACCCGACTCGACGTGCGCAACGCCGGCATCGTCGAGCACATCAAACGGCACGAACCCGATGTCGTGTTCCACCTCGCGGCGCAGGCCGACGTGCGCGTGTCGGTCGCCAAGCCCGTGTTCGACGCCGAGGTCAACATCATCGGATCGTTGAACGTGCTCGAGGGCTGCCTCGCTGCCGGCGTGAAGAAGATCTGTTTCGCGGCGAGCGGCGGGACCCTCTACGGCACTCCTGAAGAGATCCCGACACGGGAGGCCGCGCCCTGGCGTCCCGAGTCTCCCTACGGCGTGTCGAAGAAGGCCGCGGTCGATTACATGCACTACTACCGCGAGATCCACGGCCTCGAGTACACGGCGTGCGCGCTCGCCAACGTCTACGGCCCACGCCAGGACCCGCACGGCGAAGCCGGTGTCGTCGCGATCTTCGCGGGCAAGTTCCTCGACCACGAGCGCCCCACGATCTTCGGCGACGGCGCGCAGACGCGCGACTTCGTGTACGTCGACGATGTCGTCGATGCGTTCTACCGGGCGACGGAGAAGGGCGGCGGACTGCTGCTCAACATCGGCACCGGCGTCGAGACCAGCGTGCAGCAGTTGCACGACGCGATGGCGCGTCTGTGCAACATCAAGGAGTCGGCGCACAACGCGCCCGCGCGCGTCGGCGAGTTGCAGCGAAGTGCGCTCGACCCCGGGCGAGCGCGAATCCACCTCGGTTGGCAGCCGTGGACGTCGCTCGACGACGGTCTGGCGCGCACGCTCGAGCACTTCAAGGGCCGACGCGCCGCGGCGCGGGCCTGACCGGCGCGGCCTCGGTCAGCGGCTTCGGTTCAGCGACCTCGGTTCAGCGGCCTCGGTTCAGAGGAATGCGCGGAGGTCGTCGAGCGGGACGGGGGGACGGGGCCGACCGACGTAGTCCGGGTCGGGGCGGCCGGTGATCACCATCGCGTGGGGGAGCCAGGCCTCGGGGAGACCGAGCGCGTCGCGGGCGGCCTCCGGACAGAAGATCGGCGCGGCGACCCAACACGACGCGTAGCCGTCGGCCGCGCACGCGAGCATCAGGTTCTCGACCGCGGCGCCGAGGGACAAGAGCGCCATCCCGTGCTCGCAGGCGCGGCGGCGGTCGTCGGGGTAGTGGTCGAGGCCGTCCCAGGTGAGGCAGCCGAGCACGATTGCCGGTGCCCCTTCGATCTTGCGTCGTGAGGCGTCGAGGAGCGCGTCCAGACGACGCTGGTTGGTGCCGTCGGCCTCGAGATCGCGGCGCCAGGCCGCTCCCATGCCTGCGGCGAGATCGCGTTTGGCGGTGTCGGAGTCGATCGCCACGAATCGCCAGGGGCGACTGTGGTGCGGAGCGGGAGCGATGCAGGCGGCCGTGACCCAGGCATCGAGGCGTTCGCGCGGTACCGGGTCGGCGGTGAAGGCGCGGATCGAACGCCGTGCCGCGAGGAACGCCGGGACGGTCATCGAAAGAGGTCCTCGGCCGGCGGCCGGACGAGCTCGCGGACCGAACTCTCGCGGAACCACGCAGGATCGAGGCCGCGGACGATCGCGGCGGGGATGCCGTGGCTCTTGCCCATGACGAGTTCGGCCGCGCCGGCGACCTCGTCGGCGATCGCGACCTCGGTGACCTGGAGGATCCGACCCGTCGCGTCGGGGGTGTCGCGGAGGTCGAGGACCGCGGCGATGCCGCTCACGCCGATCGCGACGTCGGTGAGCCCCATGCGCCACGGCCGGCCGAACGTGTCGGAGACGACGACCGCGACCTCGACGCCGACGCGAGCACGGATCGCGTCGCGAATGTGCTTGGCCGACCGGTCGGCATCGAGCGGAAGGAGTGCCGCGGTCCCCGCGTCGACGTTGCTCAGATCGATCCCGGCGTTGGCGCAGACGAAACCGTGCCGGGTCTCGCTGATCACGAGATCGCCGCGTCGTCGCACGATGCGGACCGATTCGTCGTCGATGAGCCGCCGCTTGGCGTCGGGGTCGTGCGGGTCGAGCGCCACGATGCGGCCCTCGGCCTTCGACACGATCTTCTGGGTCACGACGACGCAGTCGCCGTGGAGGAGTGGCGTTCCTTGGCGCTCCGCCGCGACCGCGATGTGTTCGGCGATCTCGTCGCCGCGACGGATCTCCGCGATGCCGTCGACAGCGATCGTCGTGAGCGCGCGGACCATCAGGCGACGGCGGCGAGCGTGGTGCGAGCGAGCGCCGCCGCGATCTCGGGGCTGTGCATCATCGTGTCGGCGACGATGCAGCGGAGTCCGGCGGACTCCACCTCGCCGGCACGATGGCGATCGACGGCGTCGACGACGAGGGTGCCGCACAGGGCCGCGTACTCGCGGGCGACGCCGACGCAGCTCACCTCGATCCCGAGCGGCCCCATCAGGCGGTCCGCGGGACCCTTCACCGGCGCGCCGCCGACGATCGGCGAGATCGCCACGACGTGATCGCGTCGTGCGGCGAGGATGTCGCGGATGCCGCGCACGGCGAGGAGCGGGCCGATCGAGATCACCGGGTTCGACGGGCACAGCACGATCGTCTCGGCGGTGTGCAGTGCTTCGAGCACGCCGGGTGCCGGACGCGCGGCGTCGGCGCCGTCGAAGTGCACGGCGACGACGGCGGGCTCACAGCGTTCGCGGACGAACCACTCCTGCATCGCGAACTCGCGGGTCGCGCCGGCCGGGCCCGCGGGGTCGGCGGCGGTGATGCGGGTCGCGACGCGATCGTCGGTGACCGGCAACAGGCGTGTGCGGATCCCGAATCCCTCTGCGATGGCGACCGTCACGGCGCTCAGTGGTCGTCCGGCGCGGAGCTGTTCGGTGCGGTAGAGGTGCGTGGCGAGATCGAGGTCGCCGAGCCGGAACCACGTGTCGGAACCGAATCGGTCGAGTTCGTCGATCGTGCGGAACGACTCGTCGGCGCGCCCCCACCCCAGCGCCGCGTTGTTGACGCCGGCGAGCGCGTAGGTCACCGAGTCGAGATCCGGCGAGACGTGGAGCCCGTGGAAGGTGTCGTCGTCGGCCACGTTGACGATCGCGGTCACCGATTCGGGCGGGACCGCGCGGACGAGCCCCGCGAGGAACTTGGCGGCGCCGACTCCTCCGGCGAGCGCGGTGATCACGGCGCGCAGGCTAGGACGGCCGCCGCGCGGCGAGGGCACCGGTTCGTGACCGGTGCCCTCGACCTCGGTGCTGTTGGGACCGTGTCAGGCGCTGATGAGCTGCCGCGCGGCCTTCACGACTGGCGCTGCCGCCTTGGGCAGCGGGTCGGGCAACGCGTCGACGCGGGTCTGGAGCCCGTCGACGATGGGCGCGACCCGGGTGCGGGTCTGCTCGCCGAACTCCGAGGCGCGAACGCGGGCGTCGTCGAGACGGTGGGTGAGGTCGATCGCCTTGAGCTGCTCGCCGATGCGCTCGCTGACCTTGCTCGGGAGCCCCTGGAGCTGTTCGACGAGCGTCTCGACGTGCTCCTGCAGCGCCGCTTCGATGCGGGCCTGGACCTTGCTGCGCTGGACCTGGACCTTGCTGCGCTGGGCCTGGACCTGTTGCAGGCCGAGCACACCGATGCCGACGGCGATGTAGCCGGCGTCGGTGACCGAGCGGCGCACGTCGAAGGCGCTCTGGTCGGTGCCGGCGCTGCGGAGCCGAGGCGTCGTGGCGGTCTTGCCTGCGGTCTTGCTCGCGGTTGCGGTGGTGCCGGCGGACTTGGTGCTCTTGGGGGTGGCGTCGGTGGCCATGGTGCACTCCCTCGTCATGGGTAGGGGATCGCTGCGGCCGATGCCGCACGTGCTTGCAACGTAGCAGCTCTTGCTAACTATTGCAAGCACTTGTGAATCGACGCACGTGGCCGGTGGCGCACGGCTCCCGAGTAGCCTCGGGCCCCTCATGGAGACGCCGGACCACCACGGCTCGCGCACCGACGCTCCGGCCGTCGTCGCCGCGGTGGTGACCGAGGGGGGCCCGGAACTCGAATCGTGCCTCGCCTCACTGGCCGCTCAGGACTACCCCTCCCTCACCATCCTCGTGCTCGACGCCGGCCCCGAAGCCGGACGGGTCGAGCGGCGTGCGCGGGTGGCCGAGGCTGCCCCCTCGGCGCTGGTCCGGGCCCTCGACGGGCCGCCCGATCGGGTGAGCGCCGCCAACGACGTGTTGACCACCGTGGAGGGTGCGACCTTCCTGTGCTTCGTCGGCGACGACGTCGAGGTCGACCCTCGAGCGATCGGAGTCCTCGTCGAGGAGGCCTATCGCTCGAACGCCGCGGTCTGTGGGCCCAAGGTGGTCGATCGCGACGAGCGCGACGTGCTCGTCGAGGTCGGGTTGGCCGTCGACCACTACGGCGTTCCGTTCACCGGGATCGATCCCGGCGAGGTCGATCAGGAACAACACGACGCGGTGCGCGACGTGTTCTTCGTGTCCACGGCGGCGCTGCTCGTGCGCTCCGACCTGTTCTTCGAGCTCGGCGGTTTCGACCCGGCGTGCGCTCCGGGGTTCGAGGACCTCGACCTCTGTTGGCGTGCTCGTCTCGCGGGCGCTCGCGTCCTCGTCGTGCCCGACGCTCGCGTCGCGCGCACGCGCCGAGCGGCGGCCCGGCCCGACACGCGGGTCGACTCGCTCACCGCCGCCACGAGGGCTCGCGCTCGCGTCATTCTCAAGTTGTATTCGGGTCCCGCGCTCGTCTGGGTCCTCCCGATGGCGACGGTGCTCGTGGTCGGCGAGGCGATCGGTTACCTCGCGACCCGGCGTGCCCGCGCCGCGCGGGCATTGCTCTCCGGCTGGTTCGGCGCGCTGCTCACCGGACGCGCGCATCGCGATGCTCGCGCCGCGGCGCAGACGCTTCGGCGTGTCGACGACCGCGAGATCCGTGCGTTCATGGTGCGCGGGAGCGCTCGGGCGCGCGCCGTGGTCATCCGACGACGACACCACAACGCACGTCTCGACGGGGCGACGGTCGCAGCGCGCGACGCGTTCGGCGAGTTCCGTGCTGCGCTTCGCAGCCCCGATGTGATCGCGGGGCTGGTGTTCGTCGGATTGCTATTGATCGGTGCGCGGCGGTTCGTCACCGCGGGGGTCCCGAGCGTCCGGGGCTTCCAGGCGTGGCCGGGCGCACACGACCTGCTCGGCGCCTGGGGCGGGCGCTGGCGGTTCGTCGGACTCGGCAGCGCCTCGCCGGCTCCCGCGGCACTCGGATTGTTCGGCTCGGTATCGAGCCTCGTGTTCGGCGACGCCGATCTCGGCCGCACCGCGATCGTGTTCGGTGCCGGCCCGCTCGGTGCGCTCGGTGCGTACCGACTCGCGCGGCCGCTCGCGGCGCGTCCGCTCCCCGCCGTCGCGGCGATGGTCGTATATGCCGGAGCGCCACTCCTGCGCAACGCGTACGCCGACACCGATCTCGGCGCGATCGTCTTCTTCGCGCTCGCGCCGTTCATCGCGCGGCGATGCTGTTCGCTCGCAGCCTCCGGCCTCGACCGCGCGACTCGCCTGCGCACGTTCGCCGGGCTCGTCGTGCTGACGGCGCTCGCGGCGTCGGTCGCCCCGTACGCGGCGCTGTTCCCGGCTGCGATCGCCGTCGCGATGCTGCTGGCCGTACCGTTCGCGGGTCGAGGCAACGACGGTGGGATCCGAGCCTCCGCGCGAGTCGCGCTCGCGGCGGCCGGAACGCTCGCCGGCTCCTTCGTGTTGTTGTGGCCCTGGTCGGGATCGCTGCTCGGTGCCGAAGCGGGCACGCTCGGGCTGCGGCCGCGTCCGGCCGTCGATCCTCTGGATCTCCTCGCGTTCCGCACCGGCCCGGCGGGCGCCGGTGTCGTCCCGCTGTTGGCACTCGCGGCGGCGGCGTTGCCGCTCGTCGTCGCGACCGGCGAACGCTTCGCCTGGGCCGTGCGCGGCTGGATGCTGGCAGTCGTCGCCTTCGCACTCGCCTACCTCCCCGGTCGCCTCTCGATCGACCTCCCGCTGCCGCCGGTGGAAGGCGTGCTCGTCCCTGCGGCGCTCGGCCTCGCACTCGCCGTCGGGATCGGCCTCGGCGCGTTCCTCGCCGAGTTGCGC
>SXJQ01000285.1 GCA_005779345.1 Actinomycetota bacterium | reverse complement strand
ACCGTCGCGCGGGAATCGACTAGACACCGGGCATGCTCACCCGCCGATCCTTCCTCGCCGTCTCCGCCGCCGCGACGGCCTCCACGGCGCTGGCCGCGGTCTCGGCCCGTCCGGCGGGCGCGCTCAGCGACGGCGACGGCCCGTACGGTCCGCTCGCGACCGAGCCCGACGCGAACGGATTGCTCCTCCCGGCCGGGTTCACCGCGCGGGTGATCGCCCGGTACGAGGAGCCGGTCGCGGGCAGCGGCTATCCCTGGCATCTGTTCCCCGACGGCGGTGCCACCTTCGCCACCGACGACGGCGGCTGGATCTACGTGAGCAACAGCGAGGGAATCGTCGACGGCACCGGCGGCGTCGGCGCGATCCGCTTCGCTGCCGACGGCGAGATCACCGACGCGTACCCGTTGCTCACGGGCAGCGAGCGCAACTGCGCGGGCGGACCGACGCCGTGGGGCACGTGGCTGTCGTGCGAGGAGCAGGAACGCGGCAAGGTGTGGGAGTGCGACCCGACCGGCGAGCGCGACGCGGTGGAACTCCCGGCGCTCGGCGCGTTCGTGCACGAAGCCGTCACCGTCGACACCGACCGCGAGCAGCTGTACCTCACCGAAGACACCGTCGACGGGCGTCTGTACCGGTTCACACCGACCGCCTACCCCGATCTCACCGCGGGCACGCTCGAGGTCGCCAAGGTCGTCGACGGTGCCGTCGAGTGGCTCGAGGTGCTCGACCCGGCCGCGGCGAGCGTGCCGACGCGCGGCCAGGTCGCCGAGAGCACGCCGTTCGATGGCGGCGAGGGCATCTGGTACCAGGACGGGTTCGTCTGGTTCGTCACCAAGGGCGATCACGGGGTCTGGAAGCTCGACCCCGCGGCATCGACGATCGAGAAGATCTACGAGGGTGCCACCGCCGAACTCGCGCTCGGCGCACCCGACAACGTCGTCATGACGAGCTTCGGCGACCTGCTCGTGTGCGAAGACCAGCCCGAGGATCAGCAGGTCGTGATGATCACCCCCGACGGGATCGTCGCACCGATCCTGCAGCTCACCGGACAGTCGGGGTCCGAGCTCGCGGGCGCCGCGTTCGACCCCGCGGGCGAGCGCCTCTACGTGTCGAGCCAGCGCGGTGGCGGGGTCGACGGCCAACTGGGTGGCGGGATCACCTATGAGATCGCGGGCCCGTTCCGTGTCGCCGCGCCGCCGGCTGCGACCACGACGTCGAGCGCCGCGGTGAGCGGCACGACCCGCGCGCTCGCGAACGCGGCCGGGGGCGACAACGACAACAACAACGACGACGATTCGTCGCGGCTCGTCCCCGTGCTCGGCGCGGGGGCGCTGATCGCCGCGGGAATCGCGTTCGCGATCGCGCGTCTGCGCGGCCGAGTGCCCGAACCCGTCGCCGCCGCGGGCGACGACGAGATCACGGGAAGTTCTGGCCGGCCAGACGACGCTGTTTGAGCTGCGCCTTCACATAGTCCTTGTTCAGCAGCGCGATGAAGTCGACGCTGATGCCCTTGGGGCAGGCGGCCTCGCACTCGCGGTAGTTCGTGCACGACCCGAAGTACGTCTCCATGGCGTCGACCATGTTGACCGAGCGGTCCCAGCGTTCGGCCTGGCCCTGCGGCAGCAGGTTGAGGTGCGCGAGCTTGGCCGACGTGAACAGTTGCGCGGCGCCGTTGGGGCAGGCCGCGACGCACGCACCGCAACCGATGCAGGCCGCGGCGTCCATCGCCGCGTCGGCGACCGCCTTGGGGATGGGGATCAGGTTCGCGTCGGGAGCCGAACCCGTCGGCGCGGTGATGTAGCCGCCCGCCTCGATGATGCGGTCGAGCGCCGACCGATCGACCGACAGGTCCTTGTTGATCGGGAAGCCCGCGGCGCGAAACGGCTCGATCGTGATGTGCGCGCCGTCGGCGTACTTGCGCATGTGGAGCTGACACGTCGCCGTGTTCTGCTCCGGTCCGTGCGGCACGCCGTTGATGACGACGCCGCAGCTCCCGCAGATGCCCTCGCGGCAGTCGTGGTCGAACGCGACGGGCTCCTCACCCTTGGCAGTGAGTTCCTCGTTCAGCGTGTCGAGCATCTCGAGGAAGCTCATCTCGGGGCTCACATCCGCGAGTTCGTAATCCGCGAAGCCACCCGCGGCCTCGGGCCCGCTCTGCCGCCACACCGTGACTTTGATTCGCATGCTGGAGTTCGTCATGGCTCCGTGACCCCTACTTGTACGAGCGGGTGGCGAGGTGGACGTTGTCGAAGGTGAGCTGTTCCTTGTGCAGCACCGGTTCGCTCCCGACGCCGGTGAACTCCCACGCGGCCACGTAGGCGAAGTTGTCGTCGTCGCGCAGCGCCTCGCCCTCCTCGGTCTGGTACTCCTCACGGAAGTGACCACCGCAGCTCTCCTTGCGGTGTCGTGCGTCGAAGCAGAGCAGCTCCGCGAACTCGATGAAGTCGGCGACGCGCCCCGCCCGCTCGAGCGACTGGTTCATCGACTCCTCGCTGCCGAGGACGCGAACGTTCGTCCAGAACTCGTCGCGGATCGCGGGGATCTCGGCGAGGGCCCGGTCGAGGCTCGCCTCGGTACGGCCCATGCCGCAGTTGTCCCAGAGGACCTTGCCGAGTTCGCGGTGAATGTCGTCGACGCTGCGGTTGCCGTTGATCGACAGCATCCGGCGGGTCGTCTCGTTGACCGTCGCCTCGGCCGTGGTGAACGCGGGATCGTCGGTGGCAACGGGCTGCTGGCCGAGCAGCGGCGCGAGGTAGTCGCCGATCGTGTACGGCACGACGAAGTACCCGTCGGCGAGCCCCTGCATGAGCGCGGACGCACCGAGCCGGTTCGCGCCGTGGTCGGAGAAGTTGGCCTCGCCGAGCACGAACAGTCCGGGCAGGTTGCTCATCAGGTCGTAGTCGACCCAGAGCCCGCCCATCGTGTAGTGCACCGCCGGGTAGATCCGCATCGGCGTCTGGTACGGATCGTCGTCGGTGATGCGCTCGTACATCTCGAAGAGGTTGCTGTAACGCTCCTCGACGACGTGCTTGCCGAGCCGGCCGATGGCCTCACCGAAGTCGAGAAAGACACCGTTCTTGAGTGGCCCGACCCCTCGGCCGGCATCGACCTCGCGCTTCGCGGCGCGCGACGCGATGTCGCGCGGGACGAGGTTGCCGAACGCGGGGTAGCGACGTTCGAGGTAGTAGTCGCGCTCGTCTTCGGGGATCTGGT
>SXJQ01000031.1 GCA_005779345.1 Actinomycetota bacterium | reverse complement strand
GAGCGCTCCCGGCGCCAAACCGCCCGGCCCGACCGATCCGGCACCCGCGACCACCGCGCCATCCGCGACCACCGCGGCACCGGCGAGCAACGCGGCGCCGACGACGATCGCGACGCCCGCGACGACCACCCAGACCACCGCGCCCGCGGTGACGACGACGCAACCCGCGGCGCCGCCGCCCCCGACGACCACGACGACCACCGGCGGCAGCGGATGACGCAAGCGCTCTGGTGGTACTCGGTGCGAGCAAGTGGCCTCGTGGCGTGGGCGCTCGTCACTGCGACCGTGGTCTGGGGCCTGGTGCTGTCGTCGCGCACGACGCGGCGGCCGCGTCCGGCGTGGGTGCTCGACCTCCATCGGTTCCTCGCGCTGCTCACGTGGGTGTTCCTCGCCGTGCACCTCGTCGGGTTGACGTTCGATGCGTGGGTCGGCTTCGGTCCGCGCGAGTTGGCCCTGCCGATGGCGAGTCGGTACCGGCCCGGCGCGGTCGCGTGGGGCATCGTCGCGACCTACGTCCTTGCCGCGGTCCACATCACCTCGATACTCATGGCGCGCCTCCCGCGGCGGCTCTGGCATCTGATCCACCTTGGGAGCTTCGTCGTGTTCGCCTTCACGACGGTGCACGTGCTCACGGCAGGGACCGACTCGGCTCGCCTGCCGACGCGCGTGTTCGCGGTCGCGTCGTGCGCGCTCGTCGTCGTCCTCGTGGTCGTGAGGATCGCCGCTCGCGTGATGGCGGGCCGCCGGACCGCGGGTGCGCCCCGCGCCGGCCACGTGCCCTGGCCTCGAGCGCACGACGGGGCTCCCGCGCGTACGCTGCGCCCCGTCGACGAGGCGATCGGGGAGGTGGTGTCGCGTGGAGACCGTCGCGATCGGACTGTGGCGCGCCACGGGAACCATCGCCGCGGCGTGTCGCGCGGCACTCCTCGATGACTGGGTTCCCGTTGCGCTCGCGACCGAGGGCGTGCTCGCGCTCACGGTCAACACTCTGATCGACGATCAGGGCGTCTACACGTTCGAACCCGATGCGCGCGGCGACGTGCCCAACGCCGACGCGCTCGTGATCGTCGGGCTCGAACGCGCGCACGACATCGACGACGTCCCCCACCGCGAGCTACTGCAGCGAATCGGCCGCAGGGTCGAGGTCTGGCGCGTCGACTCCTACGACCGCAAGTCGCTCGCGGATCCCGACCGGCCCGACGGCACCGCGTCGCCCGGGGTCAAGATGGTGTCGTTCGTGCAGCGTGCCCCCGACATCAGCCACGAACAGTTCGTGCGCCACTGGACCGAGCAGCACACGCCGCTCGCGCTTCGACACCACGTGGGCATGTGCCGCTACCGCCAGAACGTCGTCCGCCGCGCGTTCACGCCCGGCGGACACGAGATCGACGGCATCGCCGAACTGCATTTCCGCACGCGTGAAGACTTCGAAACACGCTTCTACGACTCCGACGCCGGCCTCCAGGTGATTCGCGACGACGTCAAGCGGTTCATCGCTCGCGTGCCGATGCGCTCGACCGCGCTGATGGAGGAGCTCGTGTTGCGATCTGCCCCAGCAGGTGCCCCAGAAGGAGCAGCGCCGTGATCGTCAACCGGCTCACCGAACTCCTCGGGATCGAGAAGCCGATCGTGCAGGCACCAATGGGTTGGATCGCCCGTGCGCAGCTCGCGAGCGCGGTCAGCAACGCCGGCGGGTTGGGCATCATCGAGACGTCGTCGGGTCTCGTCGACGAGGTCCGCGCCGAGATGGTCAAGATGCGCGATCTCACCGACCGACCGTGGGGGGTCAACATCGCGCAGATGTTCGTGCGCGATCCCGGTGAAGTCGTCGATCTCGTCGCGTCCCAGGGCGTGCGCTTCGTGACGACCTCGGCCGGCGATCCGACGAAGCTCACCGACCGGCTCCACGCGGCGGGCATCACGGTGTTCCACGTGGTTCCGTCGTTGCGGGGCGCGCTCAAGGCGGTCGCGGCGGGCGTCGACGGACTCGTCGTCGAGGGCAACGAGGGGGGTGGGTTCAAGGCCCCGCAGGGCGCGGCGCTCATGGTGTTGCTCCCACTCGTCGCGTCGCGCGTCGACGTTCCGATCATCGCCGCCGGCGGTATCTGCGACGGCGTGTCGATGGCCGCCGCGCTCGTGCTCGGTGCCGAGGGCGTGCAGATGGGGACGCGCATGGTCAGCGCCCTCGAGAGCCCGATCCACGACAACTGGAAGCAGCTGATCGTCGACTCGGGCGAGAGCGACACGCTCTTGCTGAATCAGGAGGCGCCCCCGGCGCTTCGCGTGCTGCGGACGCCGGCGGCCGAGGCGATGTTCCGCGGCGAGCGGCGCGCGTCGGTCGCCGACCGCGACGCGGTGCTCGATCTCTACTTCGGCGGCGATCTCGACGCGGCGTTCGCGCTCGGCGGTCAGGTCGCCGGGCGCATCGACTCCATCGAGCCCGTCGCGGCCATCCTCGAAGCGACGATCGCCGGGTGCGAAGCGCGACTTGCCGAGTTCGCCTGATCTCCGGCCAGACCGGTCGGCGTCAGACCCGGCCGGAGCCGAGGACGCGGAGCAGGCCGTCCTTGGTGCCCCATCGCGATCCGGCGACGGCGCGGCCGACGGCGCTCGCGTCGTTCCCCGCCGCGAGCGCGCGCAGGATCTCGTCGTACAGCCCGTTGTGCATCCCGGCGACGGTCTCCTCGAGCCCGGCCTCGTACGACGGGTAGTTCTTCACCCCGTGGCTGTTGAAGTCGGTCGCGCCCGCGTGCTTGCGGTTGACGGCGAGTGGGTTGAAGCGGGCTTTGGTTCCCTCGGCGAGTTGCCAGGCGACCATGGCGCGGAGGTTCTCGCGGGTCTGGGGCATACCGAGTCTCGCCAGCAGGTCGCTCGCCCATTTCGTCTGCTCGGGGTGCTTCGTCGCCAGCGACTGCACTGCTGCCGGATCGTCGACGGCGCCCGCCCATGTGCCACCTGCCGCAAGGTTCCCGATCCCCTGCGCGCCGCCCTGGGCAGAGGCGAGCGAGGTGGCGAAGTCCGCGGCACCGGCGGTGTCGCCGAGCGGCGCGTTCCGTCGCGAACCGAGCGACGCGAGGCGCGACTCGATCGTCGCGATCCGCGACTGCACCGCGGCGAGGGAGTCGAGTCCGGCCATCACCCGTCTCCATCGGCCGGAACCCGAGATTCGCTAGGGTCCCCTCGCCACTTCGAGGAGGATCCGCATGACCGAAACCCGACGTCTCGAAACGAAGGGTCCCGAAACGAAGGGTCCCGAAACGAAGGGCCCCAAGACGAAGGGCCCCAAGACGAAGGGCCATGAAACAAGGGGCTCGATTCTCGGCCACCCGGTATTGCGCAAGGAAGACCCGGGCATCCTCCTCGGTGAGACGCGCTACTTCGACGACCTCGACATCGACGGCCTCGCCCACATCGTGTTCGTCCGTTCGACCGTCGCGCACGCGATCCTCGAATCGGTCGACATTTCCGAGGCGGTCGGCCTTCCGGGCGTGCTCGGCGTCTACACGGCCGACAACCTCGAGGTCGCCGATCACCACGGGTTCATCATGCTGCCGCCGACGGCGAACCGTCCGCCGCTCGCCAAGGGCAAGGTTCGGTTCGTCGGCGACGTCGTCGCAGCCGTCGTCGCCGAGACGAGAGCACAGGCGGTCGACGCAGCCGAAGCGGTCATCGTCGACTACGACCCGCTGCCCGCGGTCGTCGACCTCGAGGCCGCGGTCGCGGCGGGTGCACCGCTCCTCCACGACGAGGTGCCCGGCAACGTCGTGTTCAGTGCCGCGGGGATGGGCATGGGCGCCCCCGTCGAGGGCCTCATGGACGACGCCGAGGTCGTGATCAGCGCCAAGTTCGTCAACCAGCGACTCGCCGGCGTGCCGATGGAATCCAACGGCATCATCGCGGTGCCCGAAGGTGCGGGGCTCACGGCGTGGATCCCGACCCAGGCCCCGAATTCGATCCACGGTGAACTCGCCGGCGCACTCGGCCTCGACCCGACAGCGGTGCGGGTGCGTACCGCAGCAGTCGGCGGCGGATTCGGTTCGAAGGCCGCTTTCATGGTCGAGTTCATCGTCGCCTGCAAGGCCGCGCTCGCGCTCGGGCGACCGGTCAAGTGGACCGAGACCCGCAGCGAGAACATGGTCGCGATGGTGCAAGGACGCGCCCAGGTCCAGTTCGTCGACCTCGGCCTCATGCGCGACGGAACCATCACCGCGCTGCGCGTCAAGGTGCTCGCGGATGCGGGTGCCTACCCGGCGATCGGCGCGTTCCTTCCGTTCTTCACGCACACGATGAGCGGTGGTGTCTACGCGATCCCGAAGATCGACTTCGACTGGCAGGCGGTCGTCACCAACACGACGACGACCGCCGCGTACCGCGGCGCCGGTCGTCCCGAGGCCACGCAGCTCCTCGAACGCATCCTCGACATCGCCGCCGACCAGCTCGGTCTCGATCCGGTGGCGATCCGCCGCAAGAACTTCATCCCCAAGTTCGACGCGCCGGGCGCGATGGCGGCGAGCGGGCTGGCGATGTACGACACCGGCGATTACGAGTCGACACTCGATGTCGCGCTCGCGCACGCCGGATACGACGCCCTGCTCGCCGAGCAGGCCGCGCGCCGCACGAGCGGCGCGACCAAGCAGCTCGGCATCGGCATCGGCAGCTACGTCGAGATCACCGCGCCCGCCGGCATGCACGCAGAATGGGGCGCCGTCGAGGTGCACGACGACGGTTCGGTCACGGCGTTCGTCGGGACGAGCGCGCACGGCCAGGGCCACGAGACGGCGTTCGCCATGATCGTGAGCGACCTCATGGGCGTGTCGATGGACCAGGTCACGCTCGTGCAATCCGACACCGCGCTCATCCCCAAGGGCGCCGGCACGATGGGGAGCCGGTCGCTCCAGACCGCGGGGTCCGCGGTCTACCGCAGCAGCGAGGCCGTCATCGACAAGGCGAGGCAACTCGCGGCGAACCTGCTCGAGGCGAACGCCGACGACATCGTCGTCGGCGATGGCGGTCTCCAGGTTGCCGGGACGCCCGCCCGGCTCGTGTCGTGGGGTGATCTCGCGCGGGCGGCCAAGGACCCGACGCATGCGTCGGGGATCGACGGTCTCGACGACGGCTTGCGCGCCGAGGTCGACTTCGACGCCGGTTCGTCGTCGTTCCCGTTCGGAACGCACGTCGCCGTCGTGGAGGTCGACACCGAGACCGGTCGCGTGGAGTTGTTGCGCCACGTGGCCGTCGACGACTGTGGCCGGATCCTCAACCCGCTGCTCGTTCGCGGCCAACAACACGGCGGGATCGCGCAGGGGATCGCCCAGGCGATGTACGAGTGGGTGCAGTACGACGCCGACGGGAACCCCGTGACGGGCAACCTGATGGACTACGCGATCCCGAGCGCGGCCGAGTTCCCGAGCTTCGAGACGTTCAACACCGAGACGCCGACGCACCTCAACCCGTTGGGCGCCAAGGGCATCGGCGAGTCGGGGACGATCGGGTCGACGCCGGCGGTCCACAACGCGGTCATCGACGCGGTGAGCCACCTCGGGATCGAACACATCGACATGCCGCTGTCGGCCGAGCGGGTCTGGCGCGCGATCAACGCCGCGTGAGCGCGCCGACGCCGACCCTGCGGCTCACGGCGCACCAGCACGCGGTGATCGTCGGTCACTGCTACGACGGTCTCCCCGACGAGGCGTGCGGCTTGCTGCTCGGCCCGATGCGCGACGGTGAACCGACCGGCGTGGTCACCGAGGCGCGCCCCTGCACCAACGTCGACCGTTCGGCCCGGACCTATACGGTCGCGCCGCACGACCTGTTACGCGCGATGCGGGCCGCGGAGGCGACCGAGGGCGTGGAGATCATCGGCGTCTGGCACTCCCACACGCACACGGCGGCGTACCCGAGCCCGACCGACGTGCGTCAGGCGGTCGACCCCGCGTGGATCTATCCGATCGTGTCGCTGCGCGACGGGATTCCGTCGCTGCGCGCGTACCGCATCGTCGACGGCGAGATCACCGAACTCCCCGTCGAACTCATCCGCTGACCTGCACTGCCGATTTCCGACCCGGGAGGTCGGAGTTCTAGGCTCCCGGTCGTGGCAGTCGACATCAAGCTCCCCACCGTCTTGCGGACGCACGCCGACGGCCAGGCCAGCATCGCCGTCGAGGGCGCGACGATCGGCGACGTGTTCGCGGATCTCGTCGAGCGCTATCCCGGGCTCAAGGCCAACCTCATCGGCGACGACGGCGGACTGCACAAGTTCGTGAACGTGTACGTCAACGACGACGACATTCGCTACCTCCAGCAGCTCGACACCAAGCTGGCCGACGGCGATGTCATCTCGATCCTGCCCGCGGTGGCCGGCGGGGCGATCTGAGCGCGCGGCGTCCGCCGCCCACGCGCCTCGCGAAACGGCAGCGATGACCCGACACGACTCCGTCCTCGATCTCATCGGTGGCACGCCGCTCGTCGGGATCCATGCGCTCTCGCCGAATCCCGACGTGCGCATCTGGGCGAAGCTCGAAGGGCAGAATCCCGGCGGCTCGTCGAAGGACCGCATCGCGCGCCAGATGGTGCAGATGGCCGAGGCCGACGGCATCCTCACCCCGGGGTCGGGCCAGATCATCCTCGAGCCGAGTTCGGGCAACACCGGCATCGGGCTCGCGCTCGTCGCCAAGCTCCGCGGGTACCGCCTCCGGGTGGTGCTGCCCGACAACGTCTCGATCGAGCGTCGCCAACTCCTCCAGATCTTCGGGGCCGAGGTCGTGGCGTCGCCCGGCGCCGAGGGCAGCAACGGGGCGATCCGGCGCGCCGAACAACTCGCCGCCGAGGACGACTCGCTCGTCTTGTTGTTCCAGTACGGCAACCCCGCGAACCCGCTCGCGCACTACACGACGACCGGTCCCGAGATCCTCGCGGACTGCCCCGAAGTCGACGTGTTCTGCGCCGGGCTCGGGACGAGCGGCACGCTCATGGGCGTCGGTCGCTTCTTGAAGGAACACAAGCCCGATCTCGTGGTCGTCGCGGTCGAACCGCCCGCCGGTGAACTCGTCCAGGGTCTGCGCAATCTCGACGACGGGTTCGTGCCGCCGATCTTCGACCCCGACGTGCTCGACCGCAAGATGATCGTGCGACCGCGTGAGTCGATCGAATGGACCCGTAGGTTGTTGTCGTCGTGTGGCGTGTTCGCGGGGATCTCCTCGGGCGCTGCGGTCGCGGGCGCGGTCAAGTACGCGGCGTCGATGACCTCGGGCACGATCGTCGTGCTCCTCCCCGACGGCGGCTGGAAGTACCTGTCGAGCGGGGCCTGGACCGACGATCTCGACGTCGTCGAAGAACGCGCGCAACGCATCAACTACTGGTAGCCGGTGGACGACATCGATCGAGCCGTCGCGGTCCTCGCCCGGGGTGGGCTCGTCGCGTTCCCGACCGAGACCGTGTACGGGCTCGGCGCCGACGCGACGAACGCAGACGCGATCGCGCGTCTCTATGCGGTGAAGGGTCGTCCGCTCGGCCATCCCGTGATCGTCCACCTCGGTGATGCCGGTCAACTCGACGACGTCGCGCTCGAACCGTCGCATGCTGCGCGCGCCTTGGCGGCCGCGTGTTGGCCCGGTCCGCTCACGCTGGTCGTCCCCCGTCGAGCGGGTGCGATCGTCGACGGTGTCACGGGCGGACGCGCGACCGTCGGGGTGCGCGTCCCCGCGCACCCGTTGGCGCTCGACCTGCTGCGACGGTTCGCGCGCGGGGTCGCGGCCCCGAGCGCGAACCGTTTCGGGCGCGTGAGCCCGACCGCGGCCGAGCACGTGCGCAACGATCTCGGCGACGATGTCGACCTCGTGCTCGACGGCGGCCCGTGCGAGGTCGGCGTCGAGAGCACGATCGTGGCGTGTCTCGACGATCGAATCACCGTGCTGCGCGTCGGTGGCGTACCGGTCGCGCGTATCGCCGAGATCGTCGGGCGCGACGTCTCGATCGCCGATCGGGGCGAGATCGCGGCGCCCGGCACGCTCGAGGCCCACTATTCGCCGCGCGCTCGGGTCGTCGTCGCCGAGCCCGACGCAGTCGATGATCGTGTCGACGCGCTCGGGCCGGACCTCGCGATCGGCGTGCTCGCGCTCGCGGATGTCGCGCTCCACGTGACGGGCGTCACGAGACTCGATCCACCGCGCGATATCGACGACTACGCACGCGTGCTCTACGCCCGACTGCGAGACGCCGATCGGCTCGCTCTCGATGTCGTCGTGGCCGTTCCGCCTCCCGATGTGGGCATCGGCGCGGCGGTACGAGATCGTCTCACCCGCGCAGCCCGATAACCTCGCGCCACCATGAGTGCCGTCGAGGAGCCCGTCGGCTCACGCCGTTCCGAGGGCCGTTCCGAGGGCCGCGGTCCGATCGGGGTCTTCGACTCCGGCGTCGGTGGGCTCACGGTGCTGCGCTCGCTGATCGACCTGCTCCCGCACGAATCGTTCGTCTACTTCGGCGACACCGCGCGCACTCCGTACGGCCCGAAGCCGGCCGACGAGGTCGTGAAGTTCTCGATGGAGATCGCCGATCTCCTGTTCGAACGCGGTGTCAAGTTGCTCGTCGACGCGTGCAACACCTCGACCGCGGTCGCGCTCGACGCGCTGCGAGAACGTGTCGACGTACCGATCGTCGGCGTGATCGAACCCGGCATGCGCGCGGCGATCTCCGCGACGCGAACCGGACGCGTCGGCGTGATCGGCACCGTCGGCACGATCGGGAGCGGTGCCTACCAGCGTGCGGCACGCGAGATCGCGCCCGAGGTCGAACTCGTGTGCGCGGCGTGCCCGGGGTTCGTGGAGTTCGTCGAGGCCGGCGAACTCGACAGCGAGCAGGTCCACATCCTCGCAGAACGTCTGCTCGCGCCCGTGGTCGCCGCGCAGGTCGACACGCTGGTGCTGGGCTGTACGCACTATCCATTGCTCGCGCGCACCATCGCCGACGTCGTCGGCCCCGACGTCGTGCTCGTGTCGAGCGCCGACGAGACCGCCTTCACCGTCCATCGTCGGCTCCACGACGAACAACTCGCGGCCGCGCCGCTCGCCGCGTCCTCGGCGCGCCACGACTTCCTCACGAGCGGCGACGTCGCGTGGTTCGCGGAACTCGGCGGACGCTTCCTCGGTCCCGAGGTCGAGACCGTGCAGGCGTGGCGCTGGTGATATCGCTCACCACGCTGGGATGTTCGGGCTCCTACGGCGCCCCGGCAGGCGGCGCATGCAGCGGCTACCTGGTGCGCGCCGGCGACTCCCTCATCTGGATGGACTGCGGGAACGGCACGCTCGCCGCGTTGCAGCGGCACGCCGACCCGTCCGACATCGATGCGGTCGTGATCACGCACACCCATCCCGATCATTGCGTCGACCTCTACGGCCTCCATGTGCTGAACAAGTACGGGCTGGAGCGATACGGCCTGCCGGTATTCGCTCCCGAGGGCGCCGAGCGGCAACTCGTCGGCCTCGTCGGCGGCGACTGGGGCGGCGCGTTCGATTGGCGCGCGGTCGGCGACGGCGACGTCGACGACTCGACCTTGCACGACGTCACCTTGCGTTTCGCGCGCACCGACCATCCGGTGGCGACGGTCGGGCTCGAGGTCGCCCACGGTGGCAAGCGCCTCGTGTACACGTCCGACACCGGCCCGGAATGGTCGCCGGAGGTGTTCGGTCGCGGGATCGACCTGTTGCTGTCGGAGGCGACGTACCTCCACGACGACATTCGCGTGCCGATCCACCTCTCCGCTCGTCAAGCCGGCGAGATCGCTCGGAGCGCGGCGGCGCGCCGCCTCGTGCTCACCCATCTCTGGCCCACGATCGACCCGGTAGCCTCCGCCGCCGAGGGGTCAGAGGCGTTCGGCGCCGCGGTCGTGATGGCCGCGCCCGACGTCACGCTGCACGTCTGACCGGAACGGACCAGCGGGAGCAGGGATGAGCGGACGGATCAGCGGTCGGGCGCCCGATGAGCTGCGCGCGGTGACCTTCACGCGCGACTACACGGAGATGGCGGCCGGATCGGTCCTCGTCGAATTCGGCCGGACCCGTGTGCTGTGCACCGCCTCGATCGAGGAACGCATCCCGCCGTGGTTGCGGGGCCAGGGCCGCGGCTGGGTGACGGCCGAGTATTCGATGTTGCCCGGCTCGAGCCCCGAACGTGTCGGGCGGGAGGCCGCGAAGGGCAAGCAGTCCGGACGGACCCAGGAGATCCAACGCCTGATCGGGCGGAGTCTCCGGGCGGTCACCGATCTCGTCGCGCTCGGCGAGACGCAGATCACGGTCGACTG
>SXJQ01000030.1 GCA_005779345.1 Actinomycetota bacterium | reverse complement strand
GGGGTGTTCGACGAGCCGCGCCTCGATCTCGGCCGGATACACGTTCTCGCCGCCGCGCAGGATGAGGTCCTTGCGGCGCGACGCGAGGTACAGCCGCCCACCCTCGAGTCGTCCCCAGTCACCGGTCCGCAGCCAACCCCCCGGGTACACGGCAGCCGCGGTCTCCTCGGGCATCCGCCAGTAGCCGTGCATCACCATCGGCGAGCGGATCCACACTTCGCCCTCGCTGCCCTCGGGCAACGGGTCGCCGTCGGGGTCTTCGGGGTCGCGGATCTCGATCGTCACCGTCGGGAGCGGCCGGCCGCAGCTCGTCGGGAAGTCGAGCAGCTCCTGGCCGAAGTTGGTCGTCGCGAGCGCGGTGCACTCGGTGAGCCCGTAACCGAAGCCCATCGAACGGGCGGCGTTCGGGAACACCGCACGGGCCAACTCCTGGGTCGCCGGCGGGATCGCAGACCCCCCACCACCCACGGTGCGCACGGCGGACAGGTCGAAGTTGCCGGCGGTGACCTCGGGGTGGTGCACGAACCGGTGCAGCACCGTCTCGGTGACCGACCAGCCCGTGCAGCGCTCGCGCTCCAGCACCGGGGCGACACCGGCGGGGTCGAAGCGGCCGACCCACCAGACGCTGCGGATCCCCGTCGCGAGGAACATGACCGCGCCCGTGTGGAGCCCCGAGACGTGGAACAGCGGGCTCGTCATGAACTGACACGGCGCTGCGGGCGCGCCCTCGGGCGCGGGCGGCGCGGTGAACGCAGCGCGCGCGCCCTGGAAGAACAGCATCGACAGCAACGAACCGACGTTGCCGTGCGTGTGCACTGCACCCTTGGGTCGGCCCGTCGTACCGCTCGTGAAGAGGATGAGCACGGGGTCGTCGGCATCGATCGGCACGTCGGGGAGCACGGCGTCGGGCCGCTTCGTCGCGATCGCAGCGAGTTCGTCCTCCATCACGAGCACGGGGATACGCGGATCGACGCCCCCGAGTCGCGCGATCCGCTTGCGATCGGCGATGAGCAACTTGGGTTCGGTGTACTCGATCCCGTAGGTGATCTCCGGTCCGGTCCACCAACCGTTCAGCGCGCACGCGATGGCGCCGAGGCTGATCGTCGCCCAGAACGACACGATCCAGTCGATGCTGTTGGCGCCGAGGATCGCCACCCGATCACCCTTGCCGACGCCGTACCGCTCGGCCATCTCCGCGGCGAGCGAAGCGACGAGCCGCTCGTGTTCCGCGAACGTCACACGACGCTCGTGGATGCCATCGGTCTCGACCAAATACTCGGCATCGCCGAACCCGACCGATGCCGCCACGAGGTCGCGCAGGTTCGTCGTGCGGTTCGCGAACGCGAGGATCGGCCGGCCGTCGATCTGCTGTTCGACGAGCGCGAAGTGGCTGCCCGGTGCCAGGAGTTGTGCCTCGACCTCGCGAACGTCGTCGGGGACGCCCACGGCCACCTGCGGCTCGGCGATCGCGTCCGGGGGTTCGGTCGGGGCTTCGGTCGGGTCGGCTACCACCCCGCGAACCCTAGCGAGGTCACCCGAGCAGATGCTCCCGGCCGCGGGCGCGGGTCGCTTCGTCGATCTCGAGCCCGTCGCGGACGAAGGCATCGAGACTGCCATGACGCTCGATCGCCGCGGCGCGCGCCTCGTCGAGGTAGCGCCGGTCGACGCGCAGCATCTCGGCGAGTGGCCGCGGGTCGATGCCCCGCTCGATCGCTTCGGCGAGCGTCCGTTCGTGGCGCGCGGCCATGACCTCGTTCGTGCGGAGGTAGTCGGCGATCACCACCTCGTGGTCGGCGCCGAGGGCCCAGAGCACACACGCGATGGCGAAACCCGTTCGGTCCTTGCCCGCGGTGCAGTGCACGACCGCGGGGTGGTGGCCCGGATCGAGCAACATCCGCACGACGCTGCCGAAACGCGACGCCTGTTGCTCGACGAAGTACCGGTTGCCGCGGATGAGCATGGGCGCGCCGAGCCCGTCGGTGTCGCCTGCCGCGAGGCGCTCCATGATCGTGTTCGGGTGCGCCGACACGTCGGTCACCGGGAGGTGGTACTGAGCGACGCCGGGCGGGAGGGCGTTGGCCCGCGCCGCCCGTTCGTCGTCGGCGCGGAGGTCGATCGCGGTCTTCAGGCCGATCGCACGGATCACGGATCGGTCGTGGTCGTCGAGCAGGTCGAACACGCCGCTGCGAAAGATCCGACCGGCGACGACACGACGGCCGCCCACCTCGATCCCCCCGATGTCACGAAAGTTCGGCGCGTGGACCAGCGGCCCGGGCACCGCGGGCGCCGTCATCGGCGCAGGCGCGGCGCGAGGGCGTGGATGCCTTCGGCGATCTCCGCCGCGGTCTCGACGAACACGTCGGCATCGCCCCCCGCAGGGTCGATCACGTCTTCCCACGGCTCGAGCTCCACCGTCGCGAGCGAGAGTTCGGCGACGCGCTCGGCGAACGCGCGCTCGTCGGCGGCGAGATCGCGCGCGAGGCGTTTGAGCGTGCCCGTGCGTGGCGCGGCGCGGGGATGGGTCCGACGCATCCACTGCACGTGCTCGCGAGCGGCGGCAATGATCAGATCGGCCGAGTCGAGTTCGTCGGGCGTCGCCTGTCGACTTCGATGCTGGGGCGGCTCGAGACCGAGACTGAGGATCGCGTCGCGCGTGCGCCAACTCATCGGCATTCCCTCGATCACGTGCGTCCCCGACGTGGTCAACATCAGGTCGGGCACGTGCTCGGCGAGGAGCACGCCCGCCATCACCGATCGCGCGGCGTTGCCGGTGCAGAGGGAGACCACGTGGAGCGTCACGAACGTGGCAGGCTAGGCGGCATGGAGCACGAGATGATCGTCGAGATTCCGCGGGGGTCGCGGAACAAGTACGAGATGAACCACGACACCGGCGAGATCTGGCTCGACCGGATGCTGTTCACCGCGACGCGGTACCCGACCGACTACGGCTTCTTCCCCGACACCTACGCCGACGACGGCGACCCGCTCGACGCGCTGGTCCTCATCGACGAGCCGACGTTCCCCGGATGCCACATCATGGTGCGCCCCGTCGCGGTCTTCTGGATGACCGACGAGAAGGGCGCCGACGCGAAGGTCCTGTGCGTGCCCAGCCACGACCCCCGTTGGGAGCGATTCCAGGACATGGGCGACCTCCCCGAACACCTGCTCGACGAGATCGGCAACTTCTTCGACGTGTACAAGCTGTTGGAGCCCGGCAAGGGCAGCGAGACGCGCGGGTGGGAGGGCACGGTCGCTGCCGAACAGGCGATCGCGGATGCGAAAGCGGCTCACCCCGGCTGAGAGACTGGACCCATGACCCATCGCCTCGTGTTGCTGCGCCACGGACAGAGCGTATGGAACCTCGAGAATCTCTTCACCGACTGGGTCGACGTCGACCTCACCGACCGCGGGGTCGCCGAGGCGATCCGCGGTGGCGAGTTGCTGCGCGAAGCCGGCGTGTCGCCGACCGTCGTGCACACGTCGCTACAGCGACGCGCGATCCGCACCGCGAATCTCGCACTCGACGCCGCCGACCGCGCCTGGATCCCGGTACGGCGGTCGTGGCGCCTCAACGAACGTCATTACGGCGCGCTCCAGGGCAAGGACAAGTTGCAGACGGCAGCCGAATTCGGTGTCGATCAGGTCAAGGTCTGGCGGCGCAGCTTCGACGTCCCGCCGCCGCCGTTGGCGGTCGACGACCCGCAATCGGGAATCGACGCGCGCTACGCCGACCTCCCCCGCGACGTCCTCCCCCTCGCCGAGTGCCTGCGCGACGTGGTCGCGCGGATGCTGCCGTGGTGGTACGACGCGATCGTCCCCGATCTCCGCGCCGGCCACACCGTGTTGGTCGCGGCGCACGGCAACTCGCTGCGCGGGCTCGTCGCGCACCTCGACGGCATGAGCAACGACGCGCTCCTCGAACTCAACATCCCGACGGGCGAGCCGCTGCTCTACGAACTCGACGCGGAACTCGCGCCGCTGACGTCGCAGGCCGTCCTCGGTACCCGCGGTCGCTACCTCGACCCCGAGTCGGCGGCGACCAAGGCCGAAGCCGTCGCCAAGCAAGCCGGCTGAGTTCGCCCGACCGCCACCTCACTTCCCACTCCACCTCCCTTCCCACTCCACCTCCCTTCCCACTCCACCTCCCTTCGTTGAGCGGTCCGGCGTGCTCTGCACGCCCGACCGCTCAACGGAGCGGGAGGTCGGTGGGGGTGAGGACGAAACGGTCGTGGTCGGTGTCGTCGTCGTCGAGGTCGGCGCCGAGCACCGTCCCGACGTAACGGAACCCGACGGCCTCGATCACCCGGCGCGACGCCGCGTTGTCGACCTTGGTCTGGATGTTGACCTGCGATCGACCGAGGTCGTGCAACAACCACGAGGCGACGAGACGAAGCGAACGCGTCGCGAGTCCGCGACCGCGCGCCGCCGGCGCGAGCCAGTAGCCGGGTTCGTCGGGGAGGAAGCTCGACCGCGCTCGGTCGACGCCGCCGATGCGGTGCGCACCGATACATCCGAGGAGCGCGTCGCCGCTCTCGTCGGGGGCCGTGATCGCGAACACCGCGTCGGAGCGTCCGGCTCGCCACGATGTCTGGAGCGAGAAGAACTGGTCGAGGTGCGCCCGCTCGTACGGCCACGGGATGCGGGTCCAGCGCGAGATCTCGTCGCTGGCGGTCAGCGCGGCGAACACCGGCTCACGGTCGCGCTCGTCGATCGGCCGGAGTCGCACCACGTCGTCGGACTGCACCGGCGGCCACATGGTCGGTGAGCATGACAGGTCGCGGGGGCCGGGGCGTGCGATATTGGGTCGTGCGCCCATCGGCCATTCCCGCCCGCATCTTCTTGCTGCTCGGCGCCGTGGCCCTGTCGATCGCTTTCTGGGCCTATTGCGCGCAACGCACCATTCTCGACCCCGAGGCGACCCGCGACCTCGCGACGGCCCTCGTCGACACCGACCGCGTCGCGGGGACGCTCGTCGACGAGCTCGCCGCGCAACTCGTCGATCGCGCACCCGAGGCCGCCCCCGACGGCACGAGCGACGCGGTCACCGAGTCGCAGGCCGCCGCGATCGCGCGGGCAGCGATCGCCGATCCGCGCGTCGCCGCGGCATTCGGCTCGACACTCGGCGACCTGCACGAGCAGTTGCTCCTCGGCAACGAACAGGGCGACGTCGCGCTCGACACGGCAGCGATCAACGCCGCCTTGAGCGACTCCATCGCGGCAGTCGACCCCGCGCTCGCGGATCGGATCGGCAACGCGGATCCTGTCGAACTGTCGATCGACGCCGGCTCGCTCCCGTCGCTCCGCGCCGTCGACGAACGGTCGAACAACGTGCTGCTCGCGGCCGCGCTGCTCGGCCTCATCGCCTTCGGGCTCGGGGTCGTCGTCCACCCCGATCCGTGGCAAGGCGTGACGATGGTCGGGCGGCGCCTCGTGGCGATCAGCCTCGTCCCGGTCGTGTTCTACGTCGTGGTCCCGGCCGCGCTCCGGGCGATCGGCGCGGGCTGGGGCGAGACGCTCGCACCGTTCGCCGACGCGTACGGCAGCCGCATCCTGCCGGCGGCGATCACGTTGCTCGTCGGCGGAATCGCCTTGTGGATCGGCGGACACGTCGCGCGCGTCACCCAGGCGGACCCTGCACCGCGGTCGAGGCACGGCGACGGCCCGGGCCCCGGCCTGCAGCGCCTGCCGCGTTCGACCCGGCGAACGTCGCGGCGCGCGACCCCGTACGTGTCGCCGGCCCCAGGACGTACCGACCTGCGGCTCTGACCGCTCGCGGTGGGCAACAGGGGTCGTGGTCGGCCGTGTCAGGCGAGCGGTTGGAGCAGGACGAGCGGGATCTCGCGATCGGTCTTGGTCTGGTATCCCGCGTAGTTCTTGTACTTCGCGGTGACGAGCGGCCACATGCGGGCGCGGTCGTCGGCGCCGGCCCCCGTCGCCCGCATCGCGCAGCGCGGCGCGCCGGCGATCGACACCTCGACCTCGGGCTGGTCGCGGAGATTCAGGAACCAGGCCGGGTGTTGGTCGTCGCCACCGCGCGACGCGACGATGACGTAGGTCGTGCCCTCCTGGAGCGGCGAGGTGAGCATCACCGACCGACGTTGGCCCGACTTGCGTCCGATCGTCGTGAGTTCGACCACCGGCATGCCGGCCGCCTTCCACCCGAAGCGGCCGAAGCTGACCTTCAGCAGCACGCGGTGGAACGCGTTCATGGACTTGAGTGCGAGATCGCTCGGCATGCCGGCAAGCTAGCCAGTGCTCGGGGACACGGGTGCTCAGGGCTGGAGGCGCGCGATCAGCTCGATCTCGACGGCGATCCCGAACGGCAGCTCGGCGAGCCCGACGGCCGAGCGCGTGTGTCGCCCCGCGTCGCCGAACACCTCGACGAGCAGATCCGAGCAGCCGTCGATGACCGCCGGCATCTGGTCGAAGCCGGGCGCGACATTCACCATGCCGAAGACCTTGACGATGCGCAGGATCCGGTCGAGGTCGCCGAGTTCGGCCTGGAGGGTGGCGAGCATCGAGAGCCCGGTCATGCGCGCGGCACGGCGTCCGTCATCGAGCGTCAGGTCGGTGCCGACCTTGCCGCAGACGATGGTCGCGCCGTCGACGGGGCCGTGCCCGCCCACGTGGACGAGGTCGCCGTCGACGACACAGCCGACGTAGTTGCCGGCCGGCGGGAACACCGGCGGCAGGACGATCCCGAGCGCTGCGAGCCGATCCGCGATCACGCCGCAGCGTACGCCGACCCCACGCCCGCCCGACCCCAGACCCGCCCGACCCCACGCCCGCCCGACCCCACACAGCGTCCGTTGAGTCGACAGCTGCACCGGTGCGGCTGTCGACTCGACGGACGGAAGTTCGGGGCTCAGGCGGCGGTTGCGGTCGCGGTGGTCGTGTCCGCTCCGACCGCGTGGCGGATCTCGACGACCTCGATCGGCTCGTCGAACCCGCGAAGGTGGCGAGCGCGCGCCGACACGCGCACGACCCCGTCGGGCAGCGATCGCGCGACCTCGTCGGTCACGACGACGCGATCGGGTTCGGCCTGCTTCACGAGGCGCGACGCGAGGTGGACGACCGGGCCGTGGAAGTCGCCGTCGCGGGTCACGACCTCGCCGCGGGCGACGCCGCCACGCACCGGCGGGAGCTCGTCGATCGAGCGGCACTGCGCGACGAGTTCGAGTGCGATCTCGCACGCGGCCCCGGTGTCGGCGGCCACGAACATCGCCTCGTCGCCGATCAGCTTCATGAGCCGCCCCCCGTTGGCGAGCGCGATCTCGTTCGCGAGCGTGTTGAACCGCCCGATCGCGCTCGCGAGCGCCGTGGGGGTGAGCGACCGCGACCACGCGGTCGAACCGACCAGGTCGGTGAACGCCACCGCGACCTCGACGAGCTCGGACCCGACCGCACCCCGGTGGGTCAGGACGAACTGGTGGACGGCCGCCTCGATGTGGTGCCGCAATTGCGCGTCGAGCGTGATCGCGAGGTTCGGCAACGCGGCGGCCACCTGCGCGAACGCGTGCGCGGTCGCGAGGTCGCCCGCGCTGGTCGACTGGAGCGGCGCGTGCACGTTGACCATGTACGCCGAGACGGCGGCCTCGGCGATCCGCCCGAGCGCGGCCCCGGTGACCCGCATCAATTGCAGCGCCACCGCTTCGCCGAACAACAGCGACAACGACTCGAAGGACTGCGCCGCGGCGACATCGGACGCCGTGAACGCGGCGACCTCGGGGCCGGGATCCGAGAGCCCGCTCGCCTGATGCAGTCGCTCGAGCAGCTCCGCCTCGACCCCCGACGATCGAGCAACTTCTGCCCGGGTCAATCGGACACCGGGCCGGACGGCGCGGTCGACCGACAGCCCGACGAGATCGCCGACATCGTGCGACCGCACGACCTCGTCGAGGGAGACGCCGCGCGTGAGCAGGAAGTGCACCAGCGCGACCCGGTCGTCACGGTCCGCGGCGATCGGGTCGACGAGTCGGAGCGCGATCAGCTCGTCGAGCGTCGGGAGAGACGGGTTCACACCGTCTTGATCGGCACCTCGGCCACGCGGAACAGGCGCACGGCGTCGTCGACGCCCTTCACGAACACCGGGCCGACCTCGTCCATCGCCAGCCCCGGCGGGCGTCCCGCGGCCACCACGATGTCTTCGGTCGCGAGCACCTCGCCGGGGAGCGCCTGGTCGGCAACCCGCGAGGCCAGGTTCACGTCGTGCCCGATGAGGTCGTCACCGCGGACCAGCGGCGATCCGTGATGGAGACCGGTGCGGACCCAGAGCGGAGCGTCGGCGTTCGCGATCCGAGCGAACTCGCCCTGCTGGCGGACGGCCGCGAGCAGGGCGGCGGTCGCATCGGGAACGAAGGTCAAGATGCCGTCACCGAGCAGCTTCACGACGCGCGCGTCGTCGGGCAGCGTCGAGCGCACGATGGTCTCGAACCGTTCGAGCAACGCGAGGGCGGTCGTGTCGCCACGCTCGAGCGTGAACCGCGTGAACCCGGCGATGTCGCTGAACACGATCGCTCCGGTGACGGTCGCTACCGCCATCGGACGCGAACCGATCCGCTCACGGTTGCCGCGTCGACCGTGCCGTCGTCGCCCGCGGGAACGTCGCTGCGAACCTTGCCCGAACTCGTGGCGAGGTGGAGTGCCGGGCAGCAGCCGTCGGGGAGCGACACCTCGACCCGTCCCGACGTCGAGCGCACGTGCACATTGCTCGCGGCACGCGCCGCGACGACGACGCGCCCGCTCGTCGTGTGCACTCGCGCGTCGCCGGTGTCGGCGACCTCGACGCGTCCGGAGGTGACCGACACGTCGATCGACTCGGCCGACGCGACCTCGACCCGGCCGGAGCCGACGTTGCAGCGCACCGGACCATGGCACGTCCCGACGACGACGCGTCCAGAGTTGGTCCGGACGTCGAGCGCTGCGGCTTCTTCGACCTCGACGCGACCCGAGGCCGTGGCGACGCTGACGTTGCCGAGCGGCCCGGTCGTCGACACCGAACCCGACAGGGTCCCGATGACGACGTCGCAGCCGGGCGCGCACCGCACGGTGATCGCCATCGACCGTGAGGTGATGGTCGAGGTGCCGTCGTCGCCGAGCTCGACATCGCCGCCGACGACGGCGAGACCGGCGCCGGGTTCTGCTGTGACCCGCACGTTCGCGCTGCGATTCGAGATGACGAGACGGGCCGGCCGCGGTACGGAGGGCCGCGGGACAGTGGGATCGGGCACGTCCGGAGAGTACGCCGGTGCCCGGCACGGTTCCGCGTGACGTCGGTCACCGCCCCGCGGTCGAAATCGTCCCTTTCGTACGAGTATCCTCGCCCCCGGCGGCACCGATCCCCCCGATCCCGCGAGGCGTTCCTGATCCATCCTCCGTCGTTCGAGCGGACCCGCCGAGGGCGGGTTCTCCTCCTCGCCGCGGCGCTGTTCGCCGCAGCGGTCGCTCTGCCGCGCGCCGAGGCCGATGCGGCGCCCGATCCGAACCCGCCGAGTGGTTTCGCCGTCGAG
>SXJQ01000284.1 GCA_005779345.1 Actinomycetota bacterium | reverse complement strand
GCCGACGGCGGAACGCGAACCGCCTCGATCTGCGGCGGCTGGATCGCCCTGCACGACGCGTGCTCACGCGCCATGGGGGCGGGGCGGATGGCATCGCATCCGATCCGGGAAGCCTGCGCGGCGATCTCGGTCGGCATCCACGACGGGGTGGCGATGCTCGACCTCGAATACGCCGAAGACAGCACCGCCGAGGTCGACATGAACGTCGTGATGACCGAGGCCGGCCGGTTCGTCGAGGTCCAGGGCACCGCCGAAGGAGTCGCGTTCAGTCGCTCCGAGCTCGACGGCCTGCTGTCGCTCGCGGAGGGAGGCATCCGCGACCTCGTCGCCGCCCAGCGCGAGCTCGTCTCGGTCGCCCCGCCGCCGCGCCGGTGACCCCGCCGGCGATGCAACCGTTCGTCGTCGCGACCGGCAATCCCGACAAGGCGCGCGAGATCGTCGAGATCTTCAGCGCCCGAGGCTCGATCCCCCTCGCGGCCGCGGTCATCGAGGCGCGTGACGGCGCCCCGATCGGATTCGTCTGCGCGTCGCTCGACGAAATCGGCGCGGTCGTCGGGCGGATCGCGCGTCCGGAGCACGCGCCCGATGTCGCCGAGATCGGCACCACGTTGGAGGCCAACGCCCGGATCAAGGCGGTCGGCGTGGCCACCGCGCTCGGCGTACCGGCGATCGCCGACGACACCGGCCTCGAGGTCGATGCGCTCGGCGGTGCACCCGGCGTCCGGTCGGCTCGCTTCGCGGGGCCCGACGCGACCTCCGCCGACAATTGCGACATGCTGCTCACCGAGATGCGCCTCCGCATGCGTGCGTCGCGTACCGCGCGCTTCGTGACGATCGTGATTCGCCATGATCCCGCGACCGGCGCCGAGACGGTGGTGCGGGGAACCGTCGAGGGAGTGATCGTCGACGAGCCGCGCGGCGACCACGGATTCGGTTACGACCCGGTGTTCGCTCCGGCCGGCGGCGCCGGTCGCACGTTCGGGGAGATGGCCGCCGACGAGAAGCACGCGATCAGCCACCGCGGCCGGGCGTTCCGTGCGCTCGCCGCCGCGCTGGCAGGAGAGGACTAGACCGATGCCCGTGGATCCGCAGGTGCAGACCTTGCTCGACCTCATGCGCGCCACCGACGGTGCGCCGCTCGGCCCCGAGACGCTGGCTGCGACCCGCGACGCGTTCGGTGTCCTGGTCGCGATGACCGCCGGCACCGGCCCCGAATCGGTCTCGGTCGATGTCTGCACGATCGAGGGGCCCCATGGTGATCTCGCGCTGCGCATCTACTCACCCGACGGCGAACCCGGGGCGGCGCGGGGCGCGGTGCTGTTCATCCACGGTGGCGGTTGGACCATCGGGTCGGCCGCGGCCTACGACCCGATCGCCAAGACGATCGCCGCGGGTGCCGATGTCGTCGTCGTGTCGGTCGACTACCGCCTCGCCCCCGAGCATCCGTTTCCTGTGGCCTACGACGAATGCTGGACCGCGCTGCAGTGGTTGGCCGACGACGTTGCCGATCTGGGGATCGACCCGCGACGTCTCGCGGTGATGGGCGACAGCGCGGGCGGCAACCTGTCGGCGGTGCTCGCGCAACGCGCGCTCGCCTCCGGTGGGCCCCACCTGGCGGCACAGATCCTCGTCTATCCCGCGGTCGACGCCGACCTCGACCGACCTTCGTACGTCGAGAATGGCGCTGGGTATTTCCTCGAACGTTCGGCGATGACGTTCTTCTGGGACTCCTACACGGCGGCCGGAGCCGATCGGTTCGACGAACGGCTGTCGCCGCTGCGGGCCGCGTCGCTGGCCGGTCTCCCTCCGGCGCTCGTCATCACGGCCGAGTTCGACCCGCTGCGTGACGAAGGGGAGGCCTACGCGGACTCCCTCGCGGCGGCCGGGGTCGAGGTCGAACGGACGCGTTACGACGGCATGATCCACGGGTTCGCGATGATGCCGACCGCGATCACCGCCGGCGCGACCGCGTTGGAGCAGGCGACCCGAGCGATCCGACGAACGTTCGGTACCCTCGACGACTAGTTATGGCCGTCATCGACATCGCGGGTTTCGTGGCCGATCTCAAGGACCATGCCGTCGAGCACGGCTTCCACGTCCACGACGAGCGGCATTTCGTCGAGAGCTACTCGCTCCGCCAGACGTGGGAGGTCGACGCGCACCCCGAGGAGGGCTGCGAAGGACCGCTCGATCTCTACCTCTCGCTCGAGATCGACCCGCGCGTCCTCCTCGGCTTCGAGGACGCCGTGATGGGACTCCCCGACGACGACGAGCCCGACGACATCTACTTCTTCCCGTTGAACTTCACGTGGGCACTTCCACCGCTGCCGCACGGCCCCGATCTGTTGGTGCTGGCAACGGATCTCGCGGGCGTCGGCGGCCCCGACCTCCCGCTCGAGGTGAGTGCCACCGACTCGTTCCCGAGCGCGACCGACGCCCCCGAGCGGTCGCTGCGGATCGTCGCGCACCAGCGCGTGTCGTTGCTCCGCATCCGCGCGGGCGAAGAAGTGCCGTGCGAGACGCTCGAGCGATGTCTCGCCGTGAGTCGGTACCTGTTGGATCAAGCGCCGCGTTGGCTCGGCTGACCCTCGGCCGGCGGCGGCCCGTCGGGCGGTGTCAACTCGCCGCGGCTGCGCCCCAGTCGCCGTCGGCGATCACGAGTGCGGTGGCCGCGTCGGCGGGGACGGGCCGCGAGAAGTAGTACCCCTGCATCTCGTCGCAGTCGAGGTTCACGAGCGCCGCGACGTGTTCGACGCTCTCGACGCCTTCGGCGACGATCCGCATCCCGAGCGCGTGCGCGAGATCGATCACCGACGCGACGATCGTCGAGCCCTCCCGATCGGCGCCGAGCGCGAGCACGAAGCTGCGGTCGATCTTGACGATCGACACGGGAAGCCGGCGGAGGTACGAGAGCGAGGAGTAGCCGGTGCCGAAG
>SXJQ01000283.1 GCA_005779345.1 Actinomycetota bacterium | reverse complement strand
GTCGCCCTCGGACGCGATCGGACACCCCGCCTCGATGATGTCCACGCCGAGGCGGGCGAGTTGCTCGGCGATCTCCAGCTTCTCGGTGACGTCGAGGCTGATGCCGGGGCTCTGTTCGCCGTCTCGCAGGGTCGTGTCGAAGATGCGGACCGTGTCCATGGTGCTGCTCCCGGGTCTGGGTTCGTGGTGGTGGCGATGACGTGCTCGTGGTGCGGGGGTGTCGGTGGGCGAGGAGGTTCGCGGGCAACAAAAAACGCTCCGGCCCGAGGGCTGGAGCGTGATCCGCGAGCACCGAAGGGCGCTCGCGGCTAGCTAAGGAGGAGGTCGCTGATCGCGTGGTGGGCGCGGGGCTCCGTCGTCATGGTCTCAGGGACTCTATCGGTCCGGAGACTTCGACACGAACCCTTTCGCGAACCCGTGCGAGCGATCCGGCGAATCGGGCGCGAGACTGCCGCCGATGCGACCGAACCCCCGCCCCGTCGTCCTGGGTCTGTTCGCGGCTCTCGTGTTCGCCTGGTGGCAGGGTTCCCGGCGCCGCCGTGCCACGTTCCGCCCAGCACCGACCGACCTCGACGGGCCGTTCCCGTTCGCGGCCATCGCCCGACCCACCCGCACGCCCCACTGACGCGACACGACGAGATGGACGCTCTCGACAACTGGGCGCGCTGGACCGACCAGCCGGAGGTGCGTGGCGTCGAGGTCAGCCGTGCAGTCGATCCGGGCGATGGAGACGCCGATACGTGGCTGGTCGTGATCCCGGCGGCCGAATTCGTGCGGGATTCGCCGCTCGGGATGGAACTCTGGCCGACACTCGAGGGCGCGCTCCGGGAGGTGGACAGCGTCTCGAGCGTCATCCGCGAGGACACCGAAGTCTGGGTGGTTGAAGGCGGCCACGGCGCAGCGCAACTCGGAACCGTCGCCGCGCAGGTGATCGATGCGTACTCGGATCGGATCCGAGCGCACATCGAGGCCCTCGCCGAGGGTGACAGCACGCCGAACGCCAACGCTGTGACGAAGCACCGCGAGATCCCGGGGTTCCTCGGCACATCGGAGGAGTTGCGGGTGATGAGCGGGCGCCTACCCCAGGTCGATGCGGCCGGGGAGGATCTCGACGACGATCTCGGTCTTCCGACCTCGGCGCTTACATCCATACGTCGCGCGGTCGCGGACCATGCAGCCTTCGACAAGGACGAAGCCTGGGAAATGGTCCGGGCGCAAGCGCAGGCCCGTCAGCGTCCGCGAACACCGGCGACGGAAGCGGGGCGGACAAGTGTGCTCGAGTTCGTCGGCCGGGCTCTCTCGGCGCGGGTCGGTCCGGTCGTGGTCTCGGAGCGAGCGGTGCTGTTCCACGGCGAGCATGTCGAGGCCGAGTTCCGGATCGTCACCGACGCGCAGGAGCTGGGCGATCTCGAGGCCTTCCAGTTCACGATCCACATGAGCTACTGCCTGGAGACGGGCGAGGCGTTTACGTTCACGGACGGGTCCGATCGCTTGTTCCAAGATGCCGGTACACACCTTTGGGTGATCGCATCGGGAGTCCTGTGGCAACGCTGGCCGCGCGCAACCAGGGCCGACCACGCGTGGCAAGAGATCGCGTTCGCGGCCGACCGGTATGGGGTGTTGATCCAACTGCTCGACAGCGATGCCTCGGCGCGAAACGAGTTCGTGACCTGCAATCCGCCGCCCAAGGCCAAATGAGACCTGGGCGGACACGCCCGAAACTCGGCGACCGCTCCGCCGACTCCGAAGCGGTGGGCGCCGTCGAACAGCCATACCCCATGTCGTCAGCCGGGGGCTCGGACGTGGATCTTCATGGAGCGGGCGGCGTCGGCCATCTTGGCGTCGTAGGTGACGACCGACCGGAGGTCGGGCTCCAGCAACTTGGCGGTCGCGAGATGGATCGCGTCCAACGATCTCAACTCGGCCGGTGCGAGTGTTCCGGCGAGTCGCAGCACTCGGTCCGAGATCCGGATGACCTCCATGCGGCGCACGACCGCGTGACCGCGTTCCACCGCGTCTGCGCCGAGGGGGAGCAACGCGCGGGCGACTTCCGTTCGGGCCAACGCGCTCGTCACGAGAGACCGATGCCGCCGCAGGTACTGGCGCAGCGCCTTCGACTCGGGTTCGGCGACCGCGAGCTTCACCAGCGCGGATGAATCGAGATAGAGCGGGCGGTCACCGCTCATCGTGACGGAGCGCGGCGAGAACTTCGCTGGGCGCTCGGGCGCCGTCGAGCAGGCGCAGCGGCTCCGGAAGTGTGTCGAGTTCGGCCTCGGGTGAGGTCGCGTCCCCTTCGGAACGGAGTCGGTCGAGTCCTTCGACCTGGGGCAACGGTGCGAGCAGCGCGATCGGCCGTCCCCGATCGGTGACCTCGAACGTCTCGCCGGCCTCGACGCGCCGCAGCACCTCGCTCGCGCGCTGCCGCAGCTCTCGAATTCCGACCGTCGCCATGAGCTACTTGTAGCACATACGGTGAGGGCGGGCAAGGGCCTCAGCCGAGTTCGATGGCCTTGGCGTCGAGCACGCCGCGGCTGGCGCGTACCTCGGCCACGACGGCGGCCGGCACTTCTTCGGTGGTCGAGATCGCCATCAGTGCCGCGGCGCCCGACGGGGAACGACCCACATCCATGTCGTCGATGTTCACGGCCGCGCGCCCGAGGATCGTGCCCACAGCGCCGATGATCCCCGGCACGTCTTCGTTGCTCACCACGAGCATGTGGCTCGACGGCGGCAGGTCGACGATGTGCTCGTCGAGCCCGACGATGCGCGGCGCGTCGTTCTTGCCGTAGAGCGTGCCCGCAACGTGGGTCGGGCGCACACCGGCGACGCCGCGCACGGTGATCAGGTTGACGTAGTCGCGCGCGGTCGACGTCTTGGTCTCGCGCACCGAGATGCCGCGTTCCTCGGCGAGTTGCGGCGCGTTGACGAACGTCACCGGCTCCTCGACCACGGGGCCGAGTACCCCGCGCAGGATCGACAACGTCAGGACGCGGCAGTCGTAATCGGCGATCGCGCCTTCGTAGGTGACGTCGATCGTGTCGACCGCGCCGCCGGCGAGGCCGGTGAACAGCCGGCCGAGCCGTTCGGCGAGCGGCAGGAACGGCCGGACCGTGCCCGACGCCTCCGACGCTGCGACGTTGACGGCGAACGGAACGAAGTCGCCCTTGAGTGCGAGTTCGACCTGCTCGGCGATCGTGATTCCGGCCTTGTCCTGGGCTTCGACCGTCGACGCGCCGAGGTGCGGCGTCACGACGACCTCGGGGAGCGAGAACAGCGGCGACTCGGTGGTGGGTTCCTGCGCGAACACGTCGATGGCCGCGCCGCCGACGACGCCGTCGCGGATCGCGTCGGCGAGCGCCTGCTCGTCGATGATGCCCCCGCGCCCGACGTTGACGATGCGCAGCCCCGGCTTGGCCTTCGCCAACACCTCGGCGTTCAGCAACCCGATCGTCTCGGGCGTCTTGACGGCGTGGACGGTGACGAAGTCGGACTCGGCGACGAGTTGCTCGATCGTGGCGACGAGCCGGACCCCGAGCTGGCGAGCGCGGTCTTCCGACACGTAGGGATCGAAGGCGAGCAGCGTCATCCCGAACGCGAGGCAACGCTGCGCGACGAGCACACCGATCCGTCCGAGCCCGATGATGCCGATCGCCTTGCCGTAGAGCTCGACGCCCTCCCACTTGCTGCGGTTCCACTTGCCGGCGGTGAGGTCGGCGTGGGCCTGCGGGATGTTGCGGGCCTGCGCGAGCAGCATCGCCATCGTGTGCTCTGCGGCCGACAACACGTTGGACTGCGGCGCGTTCACGACCATCACGCCGCGGCGCGTCGCCTCGGCGACGTCGACGTTGTCGAGGCCGATCCCCGCGCGCCCGACGACGACGAGGTCGCGGGCCGCCTCCAACACTGCGGCGTTGACCTGGGTCGCGCTGCGGATGATGAGTGCGTGTGCACCTCGGACCGATTCGAGCAACGCCTCGGGACCGAGGCCGAGCTGTTCGTCGACCTCGAATCCGGCGTCGCGCAACAGATCGAGCCCACGTTCGGCGAGCTGTTCGGTGACGAGCACCCTGGTCGTCGGCGCGGCGGTCATCGTGCCCTCCCGAGCAGGTCTGCGATTCGTCGGACGCCTTCGCCGAGGTCGTCGTCGCCGAGCGCGAAGCTCAGCCGCGCGTACCCCGGCGCCCCGAACGCCTCGCCGGGCACCATCGCGACCTTCGCCACGTCGAGGACGACCTCGCACAGCTCGAGCGTCGAGCTCGCCCGACGGCCGTCGAGGTCCTTGCCGATGACGCCGTGGAAGCCCGGGAAGCAGTAGAACGCGCCCTGCGGTTCGAGGCATGTGACACCTGGGATCGCTTCGAGCATTCCGTGCATCGTTCGGCCGCGCCGCTCGAACGCGGTGCGCATCTCGGCGACCGCGTCGAGGCTGCCGGACACCGCTGCGAGCGCGGCGACCTGGGAGACGTTGGCGACGTTGGAGGTGCTGTGCGACTGCAGGTTGGTCGCCGCGGTGATCACGTCGCGCGGGCCGATCATCCAACCGACGCGCCAGCCCGTCATCGCGTACGTCTTGGCGACACCGTTCAGGACCACGCAGGTATCGACGAGTTCGGGCACGAGCGCCGGCATCGACGCGTGCACGTGGTCGCCGAACGTCAGGTGCTCGTAGATCTCGTCGGTGACGACCCAAATCCCGTGTTCGAGGGCCCAGCGACCGATCGCCTCGACCTCCGCGGGCGGGTAGACCGCGCCGGTGGGGTTCGAGGGCGAGACGAACAACACGACCTTCGTGCGCGGCGTGCGGGCAGCTTCGAGCTGGTCGAGGGTGACCCGGAAGCCCGTCGCCTCGTCGGTCGTGATCACGACCGGAACGCCGCCGGCGAGCGCGATGGCCTCCGGGTAGGTCGTCCAGTAGGGCGCGAGGAGCAACACCTCGTCGCCCGGGTCGAGGAGCGTCTGGAACGTGTTGTAGACCGCGTGCTTGCCGCCGTTGGTGACCAGCACCTGCGCGGCCGACACGTCGAGGCGGCTGTCGCGGCGGGTCTTGGCGGCGATCGCCTCCCGCAACTCGGGGAGCCCTGCGGTCGGCGAATAGCGATGGTTGCGCGGCGCGCGGCACGCGGCGGCCGCAGCTTCGACGATGTGGTCGGGCG
>SXJQ01000282.1 GCA_005779345.1 Actinomycetota bacterium | reverse complement strand
CCGGCGGTTGCCCCGAAGACTGCGGTTACTGCTCCCAGTCGGTCTTCAACGACAGCGGCGTGAAGCCCGAACCGCTGCTCGCGCTCGACGAGGTGCTGCACACCGCGCGGCGCGCGCAACGCAACGGTGTGACGCGGTTGTGCATGGGCGCCGCTTGGCGTGAGGTCAAGGACAACCAGCAGTTCGACCGGGTCCTCGAAATGGTCCGTGGCGTCGCCGACCTCGGTCTCGAGGTGTGTTGCACCCTCGGGATGCTCACACCCGAGCAGGCGCGGCGGCTCGCCGACGCCGGCCTCTACGCGTACAACCACAACCTCGACACGTCCGAGGAGTACTACGACCGCGTGATCACGACGCGCACCTACCAGGACCGACTCGACACGATCGAGGCCGTCCGCGCGACCGACGTGACCGTCTGCTGCGGCGGGATCATCGGACTCGGCGAGTCGGAGGCCGACCGCATCGGACTCCTGCACCGGCTGGCGACGCTCGACCCGCATCCGGAGTCGGTCCCCGTGAACGTGCTCGCGAAGTTCGAGGGCAGCCCGCTCGCCGACGCCGATGCCGTGCACGTCGCCGAGACGGTGCGCATGATCGCGGTCGCGCGGTTGCTCATGCCCGCGTCGGTGGTGCGCCTCTCCGCAGGGCGCAACGACCTCGGCTTCTCGGATCAGGCGCTGTGCTTCATGGCCGGCGCGACCTCGATCTTCTCGAGCGAACGCAACATGATGCTCACCGAGGTTTCGCCGTGCGCCGACCACGCGAGCGACCGTGCCATGCTGGCCGAACTCGGCCTGCGCGCGCGAGTTCCCGACGACGAACCGGTCGGGGTGCCGAGCGCCGGCGCCTGAACGGCGTCAGCGCTTCCCGGCGGCGACGCGGAGCAACGCCTCGTTCGGGTTCTCGGGCAGCTCGGTGAGCGGCTCGGCGATCTCGGCGACGGTCGGCCCGAACTCGTCGGCGAGCGGCGCGAGCGCCGCGAGGTCGAAGTCGTAGAGCGCAGCCGCGTTGCCGGCGAGCAGCGCGCGGATCTCGGTCTCGGGGATCCCCTGCATGACCTGGCGGAGATGCTCGCGGGTGAACGGCGCCGTCCCCTCGTCGTGGGGGTAGTCGCTGCCCCACATGAAGCGGTCGGGCCCGAGGTATTCGCGGGCCGCGACGTCGGCGAGTCCTGGCTGGCTGACGCCCATCCAGCAGTTGCGTCGGAAGTATTCGGTCGCCGAGAGCGGCAGGACCGACTCGGCGCCGTAGGCGAGTTCGCCGGTCCGGCCCGTCTTGCGGATCTGGGCGATGAGGTTGTCCATCTGCTTGAGCAGCGGCGGTACCCAGTGGCTTCCCGTCTCGGTGATCACGAACTCGAGCTTCGGGAAGCGCTCGAAGATCCCCGAGAGGATGAACTGCACGAGCGGGCGTTGCGAGTAGAAGGTCACCTCGTTGATGAAGAGCAGCGCGCTCGACGGGAAGCGCCCGTAGTCGGGTGCGCCGGTGCCGCCGTGGAGGTTGAGGGGGATCTCGAGGTCCTCGCAGACCTTCCAGAGTCGGTCGTATGCCGGATCGTAGAGCGGTGAGACCCACTTGCAGTCGGGCGGGATGTTGGGCAGGAGGACGCCGCCGCGCAGTCCGTGCTCCTTGATGAAGTGCACCTCGGCGATCGCGTCGTCGATGTCGTTGATGAAGATCTGGCCGATCCCGGCGCGCCGCTCGGGATACCGATTGCAGAAGTCGACGAGCCAACGGTTGTGCGCGCGCACCCCCGCGAGTCGCAACTCGTACTCCTCGGCGGTCGGCGGCTTCGCGAACAGCACGAAGCTCGGAAAGAACGGCGGGATCGTGTTGGGGAAGACGACCTCCGCGACGACCCCGTCGGCCTCCTGGTCGCCATTGCGGCGATCGTCGTCCCAGTTGCGCACGCGGCCGCCGTCTTGGAGCTCGCGGTAGGGGTTCTTGTACTTCTCGCGCCACGCGTCGAAGTCGGGCTGGTACTTCGCTTCGAGGTACTCGCGGTACTGCGCGTGGCTGCCACCGGCATGGCAGTCCGCCGAGATGATCGTGTAGCGGTCGGAGGTCGTCGTCATGGCCGGGGAGCGTACTCACACGGCCCTGGTCGACGACGACGTGCCGGAGGTGTTGGCGCTCAGGGCGTCGGGTCCTTCCGCGCTCGACTCGGCGCGACGCGGGGTGGCTCACCGGGCATCTTGGGATACACCGGAGGCCACGGTGCATCGGGGATTCCACGGTCGGCGTCGCGCTCGGCGAGCGCGAGCAGCGGTTCGAGCGACTGCGCGGGCGTCGCGATGTCGGCCCACGGGTCGCCGAGCGCGCGGTACCGCGCGGGAACGTCGGCGAGCGTGAAGTCGTCGGGCGTGACCCGGGCGAGTTCGTCCCAGGTGATCGGCGCCGAGACCTGCGCACCCACCCGCGGCCGGACCGACCAGGCGCCGAACACGGTCTTGTGTGGGGCGTTCTGGTTGTAGTCGACGAAGACACGCCGTCCCCGCTGCTCCTTCCACCAGGCCGCGGTCACGAGTTCCACGTGGCGGCGCTCGAGTTCGCGCGCGAACGCGACCGCGGCGGCGCGCACCGCGTAGGCGTCCCACTCCGGGAGCAGCCGCACGTAGACGTGCAGGCCCTTGCTTCCCGTGGTCTTGGGGTAGCCGCGCAGCCCGAGTTCGGCGAGCAGTTCACGGGCCGCGAGGCCCACGGCGCGCACCATGTCCCACGTCACGCCCGGCGTCGGGTCGAGGTCGATCCGCAGTTCGTCGACGTGGGCGGGGTCGGCAGCGAGGTACGGCCAGACGTGGAAGCCGAGGCAACCGAGGTTGACGGCCCAGATCACATGGGCGAGATCGGCGATCACGAGGGCATCGCTCGTCGTGCCGTTCGGCGTGCTCACAACCGCGGTGTGGAGCCAGTCGGGGCGCGAGGCGGGTACCCGCTTCTGGAAGAACGACTTGCCGTTCGCTCCGTTGGGGTATCGCTCCAGCATCACCGGACGCCCGCCCATCGCGGCGAGAAGCGGATCGCCGACCGCGACGTAGTAGTCGACGAGATCACGCTTCGTCTCGCCGCGTGTCGGGAACATCACCTTGTCGGGATTCGACAACGAGACCTCACGTCCGGCCACCGAGACGAGGATGCGTTCGCTCTCGGCCATGTCAGGGCCGCCGAGCCGTCACGGTGAGGCTCAACGGACCGAGCATGACGAAGTCGGGATCGACGATCGTCGCCCGTACCTCGGCCGCGGCCGCGTCGTCGACGACACCGGCGCCGACGAGCGAACGCAGCGCCCGTTCCACGGCGAGGAACCACCAGTCGCCGCCGGGGTCACCCGGGCGCATCGCCCACGAATCGCCGACGACATCGACGGCGGCGAGCCCGCGCTCCGTCAACAACGACACGAGGCGCGTCCCGAAGTCGGGCTCGCGCCACGGCGTGAACTCGGTCGAGTTCATCAGGGCGTGCACGCTTGCGTACGGCTCGGGTAGCGGCTGCGCGACGAACGCGCGGAAGTCGCTCTCCTCGATCACGAGGATGCCGCCGGCGCGCACCGCGGCGACGAGGGTGTCGAGCACGGCCTCCCGCTCGGGGATGTGCTGGAGCACGGCACGCGCATGCACCAGGTCGAACGGCGCGGCGGGGATGGGGTCGTGCACGATGTCGTGTTGGAGCAGCGTCACGTTGGCCGCGGGTGGCGCGTGGTTCGAGAGGTCGAGGTCGGTCGCGACGACCAATCCGGTGGTTCCCACACGGTCGGCCAACCAGGCGGTGACGGTTCCGGCTCCGGCGCCGACCTCGAGGCAGTGCCAGCCCGGACCGATCCCGACCCGGTCGAGGGCGGCGAAGGTGTGCGGGTCGCGGGTCGCGCCGAGGAGCGCGAGGCGCACCCGTTCGAGTTCGAGGTCGTCGACGGGGACCGCGTAGCGCTCGGTGGCCATCGGTGCGAGCGTACCGATCGAGGCCCCCGGGATCGGTCGTCCGGAGGTGGCGTCAGTGGACCTGGCGGCCGCCCTCACCCCAGTACTGCGCCCGGAGCGCCTTCTTGTCGGGCTTGCCGAGCGGCGAGAGTGGGATCGACGCGGCGAAGTCGATGGTCTTCGGCGCGTAGTGCGCACCCTTGGCGTCCTTCACGAGCGCGATCAGCTCGCCAGGTTCGACCGAACGGTCGGGTCGCAGCACCACCACGGCCTTTACCGCCTCGCCCCACTTCTCGTCGGGAACGCCGATGACCGCCGCGGCCGCGACTGCAGGATGGGTCGCGAGCACGT